>CAYXDZ010000429.1:0-3509 GCA_964463815.1 uncultured Verrucomicrobiota bacterium
CCGGCTGGCGTGGCAATCCGAAACTCTGGTCCGTGCAGGGCGGGGCCATCGTCGGCGTCAACCCGGCCGATGCGCCGGTGAAACACAACACGTTTCTGGTTTACACCAACGACGTGTTCGATGATTTCGAGCTGCGTTTCAGTTACAAGCTCGAGGGCGGCAACTCAGGCGTCCAATACCGCAGCCGGGTTATGAGCGAAGGTGAGGACGGTCCCATCGTCGGGGGTTACCAGGCGGATTTTGAGGCAGGCAAAACGTATTCGGGCATCCTCTATGAAGAGCGTGGTCGTGGCATTCTCGCCCAGCGCGGCCAGATCACCAAGCTCGTCGCCGACCCGGCGGATGCGGAGAAGCACAAGGTCGAGGTCGTCGGCAGCCTCGGGCAGAGCGCGGACATCCAGGCGGTGATCAAACCGGACGACTGGAACGAATACGTCGTGATCGCCAACGGCAACCAGTTCACGCACCTCATCAACGGCCGCGTCACCGCCATCGTCATCGACGAGCATCCGGCGAAGTTGCGCAAGTCCGGGGTGCTCGCCTTCCAGGTGCATTCCGGTCCGCCGATGAAGCTGTCCGTGAAGGATGTGCGCATCCGGCCGATCAAATGACACCGGTTGTCCGTCCCTCCTTGCTCCCCGTTGAAACTTAGCCTTGCAGCCGGGCAATCGCGCCGGCAACTCATACGAACCATGCAAAAGAAGACCTGGAAAATCGCCGGTATCAATTTCGACCACTTCCACATGGGCGACCTGTTGCGCTACGCCCGGGAGCACAAGCAGGCCGAGATCGTCGGCATCAGTGATGAAAAGCCGGAACGCATGGAGGAGGCGATCCAGAAGCTCGGCATTCCACGCGACCGCGCCTTTACCGATTACCGGAAGTGCATGGAACAAACGAAGCCGGACATCGTGATCCTGTGCCCCGCCGCCTCGAAACACGGCGAGTGGACCGTCCGCATCGCGGCCTACGATGCGCACATCATGGTCGAGAAGCCCTTCGCCGGCTCGCTCAAGGAGGCCGACCTGATGATCCGCGCGGTGAAGCACCGGACGCTCATGATCAACTGGCCGCTGCAATGGGTGGGCTCGCATCGCAAGGCGTTTGAACTGGTCGCCACCGGCCAGATCGGCGAAATACTCAACGTCTGGCACTTCGGCGGCAACCGCGGCCCGCTCTGGCACGGGGCCGACAAGGATGAGAAAACCGCCGCGCAGGTGGCGAAGGAGAAGCCGCATTCGTGGTTCTATCACAAATCGGCCGGTGGCGGCTCGCTGCTCGATTACCTCGGCTACGGCACCACGCTGGGCACCTGGTACCAGGGCGGCCGGCGGCCCCTCGAAGTGACGGCCATCGTTGATCAGCCCAAGGGTCTGGAAGTCGACGAGCACAGCATCGTCGTCGCGCGTTACGCGCATGGCTTGTCCAAGTTTGAAACCCGCTGGGGCACCTTCACCGATCCGTGGATCATCCAGCCGCAACCGCGTTGTGGCTTCATCATCGCCGGCACCGAGGGCACGATCAGCAGCTATGATTACGACCCTTATGTGACCGTGCAGACGCGGAAGAATCCCAAGCCGCACCAGGTCGCCGCCCCCGCGCCCAAGGCCCCGAACCAAAATCCGGTGCAATACCTCATCGACTGCCTCGACAAAGACAAACCGCTGCACGGCCCGGTGAGCATCAAGATCAGTCGCATCGGCCAGGAGATCGTCGATGCCGCCGTGAAAAGCGCCAAGCTGAAGAAGGCGGTCAAGCTGGGGAAATGACCGGTGTTTCACGGTTGGCCGGAAAGCCAGATACTGTCGTCGTTTCCGTTTCCATGGGTCCGCAGACGTCGCTGCGCTTGTTCGCGGCAAATTCACGGCGGACTAGCAGGTCCGCCCTACCAACAATCGGTGGGGCGGTGCTGCCGCGCCGCCGAAATTTCCAATCGAGCGTCAGCGAGATTCACGGGGGCGATCGAGTTTGCAGCTACCTCGTCGTAGGTTCCATAAACTCGAACGCTCCCAAGTCCGGCAGCGCATTCGTCGCGATCTTCGTCCCTCGAAAATCGGTTTCGTAACCCAGCGGCAAGCCCCGGTCGATGCCCGGGCTGCCGGCAGTCAGCGAATAGTCCTCAGCCTCGCTGCCACGGGCATAGTTGACGAACATCGGATCGCCGAAAATGGCACCCTTCCCCGGTCCTTCCAGACCGATCTTCAATTCTCCGGACGCGGCAAAGTAAAGGTTGTTCTCGATGACCGTGTTTGGCCGGGCGTTGCCGTCCTTCCCGAGGTTGAAGATCACCACGCCCTGCTCGACGACCACGACGTTGTTGCGAATGAGATTCCGGCCATTGAACTGCGTGAGGTTGAACACGCCCCAGTCGTTCGCGTTGACCTTTCGCCGGATGATCGTGTTGTGCTCGATCCGGCATTCCGCACCGCGCCACAAGGCGACGAACTGCTGGTAATCATCCGACACGTTGTGATGAATCCGGAAGCCCCGGTAGTCCGGATTGCGGCCGACATCGCTCCAGGTCACTTCGAGGAAACCCTGGTTGTCGCGCGTGTAGTTGTGGTGGATGACGATGTTCGTCTTGGCCAGGCGCGCATCGTCGATCTCGAAGGCGCTGCCGTCCGCGCCGCGGCCGTAGCCGTTCGGCCCCCAGTTGATGCGCGGGTCCTCGGCCCGGTAGTTGAAGATGCGGTTGTAACCCACATCCTGGTGATCGCCGCCGAGCCAGATCGCGATCGGACCCCAGTTCCACTCCTTGAGGATGCGATTGCAGTCGCGCAACAGGTTGTGCTCGATGACCGCGCCTTCGCCGTAGCTCTTGATGCCCACGCCGCAATCGACGAACTCGTTGTTCCGCACGACGCACTGCCGTGCCGTTTTGTCGATATAGACCGCGCCCAGTTCCCACATCGTCTCGAAGCTGATCCGGCCGGACAACCCCGCCACCGTCTCGTGGAAGTAAAGATTCTCGACCCGGAGGAAACTGCCCTGGAGCCGGATGCAGTTGCCGAACTCGCCCGCCGTAGGATCGAACGCGCGATTCGTGAAGGCGGGCGCGGGATCGCGCGCCTCGCCGTAATCGGTCAGGACGATGTAGGCGTCCGCCGTTCCGGAATCGGTGAGGGTCAACGATCCGGTGAACCGAGAGCCGCGTTTGAACCGGATCGTGTCGCCGGGAAGCAGCGTGGCTGCCTCCACTTTCTCGATGCTCTGCCAGGCGGTTCCCGGTGAAAGGCCGTTTGCGGTGTCGTTCCCGGCGCGTGAATCGACGTGGAACGTTCGCGGCGGAATGCGAGCCTCCTGCCCGCCCAACCGGAGCAACATCGCCACGGCGAGCAGCAGGCAGCATGTGATCCGGTGGTTCATGGATTCAGCGGCTGCATTCTGCACCGCGTTCCCGCATTCTGGAATTCTTTTCGCCGCTTGCCTGCCAAGCCGCCGACATCGCTTCGCTGGTCGGCGGCGCAGTTACGGTGGACCGGCAGGTCCGCCCTACCGAGTGAAAAGGG
>CAYXDZ010000430.1:0-3508 GCA_964463815.1 uncultured Verrucomicrobiota bacterium
CTCCAAATCCGAATCCACGGTGATGCTTCGATGCCGACGCTGATTTACCTGCCGGGCATTCACGGTGACTGGACGCTGGTGAGCAGTTTCCGCGAGCGCATGAAATCGCATGTCCGGTTCGTTGAGTTCACGTACCCGCGCACGCTGGAATGGTCGCTGGAGGATTACGCGGCTGCAGTGCTGGAGGAACTCGACGCAAACGAGATTCATGAGGGGATCGTTCTCGGCGAGTCGTTCGGATCCCAAGTCGCGTGGGCGATGCTGGCGGAGGGGCGGGACTCCTGCCGCCCCGCTGACCCATCACACACAGTAGAAGGACAGTGGCCCGCACAGGGCGACAAGAGTGTCGCCCCTCCATTCCAGCCCACGATGCTCATTCTGGCGGGCGGGTTTGTGCGGTATCCGTTCATGCAACTGGTCGATTTCGCGCGACTGGTGTGGAAGGTCACGCCGGCGCCGGTCGTGCGCGCGTTCTTCAAAGGCTACGCCATCGTCGCCCGCTGGCGGCATCGTCATGCGCCCGAGACGGCGGCGGCCATCAAGGAATTCGTCGCGCGCCGCACGCCGCTGGATCTGGCGGCGATGGGGCATCGCTTGAAGTTGATCCGCGAGAATGATCCGACGTCAACCGTGTGTCAGGTTGCAATCCCGGTCGGCCAACTGGCCGGTTTCTGGGATCCGATTGTCTGGCAACCGGCCGTGCGAAGCTGGCTGCGGCGATTCTGTCCGGGTTATCGCGAGACGCGGGTCATCCCCACCGCCGACCACAACATCCTCGGCACCGCGCCGGACGCGGCGGCTAAGGTGGTGGCGGAATGGATCAACCTTTCGGTGCCGCTTTAAGGTCGAGTTGGATGACTACGTTATCCCGGATCAGGTCGTCGGCCCGCCCGGTGTAGATAATGTTGAAGTCCTTGCGGTTGATGGCGAACTCGGCTTTCACCGTGACGGCGTCGGCACCGACTTGAATCGCGGCGGGAAAGGAGATGCTCTTGGTGACGCCGCGCAGATCGAGGTTGCCGGTCACGGTGCTGTTGGTCGCGCCCGGTTCAATGGCGGTGATGGTGAAGGTGGTGGTCGGGTGGTTCGGCACGTCAAAGAAGTCGGCATTCTTCAAGTGGCCGGTCAGCCGCTCGTTGTCGGACCAGGTCGAATTCATGTCGATTTTGAATTCGGGTGAACCGACAAGTTTGCCATCGGCCACGAGCAGGTTGCCGGTGAAATTGGTGAATCCGCCCACGTGACTGCCGGTGACCTTCGAGCCGACAAAGCCGATCCGCGAATCCGGTTGTAAAATAAACTCCTGGCCGGCGGCCGCGTCCGGGGTGGTGGCCGTCACCGGGCCGGAAGCATCCGACTTGTGGACATTTTCGGACGGATCACTGCATGCGGTGAGCAAGACGCTGACGGCGAGGCAGGAGAGCAGGGCGGGGGAGTTCAAAGGGGATTTCATGTTGATCGTTGTTCAGGCTACCCGGACGGTGCCGGGCGAGCGGGGGTTACGATTGGCTTACTGATTGATGCGCCCGGCCGGGTCTGGTTCACTCCTCGCACTTAAATATTACCGGTCGCGCGTTCGGCTTTTGATCCGCTCTCATGCCACACCTGTTCTCGATCACGCTCTTCGTCAGCGCGGCCTTGCTCTTCGTGGTCCAACCGATGATCGCCAAGCTGCTCCTGCCGCTGCTGGGTGGGGCCTCCAGCGTTTGGACGACCTGCATGGTTTTTTTCCAAATAATGCTCCTCGCCGGGTATCTGTATGCGCATCTGATCACTCGTCATGCGTCGCGTTGGGGGCAGTTGACCGTGCAGCTTGGATTGCTGCTCGCGGCGCTGGCCACGCTGCCGTTTCAGATTTCGGATGCGGCGCTCCAGCAACTCACCGCCGGTGCCCGGCCGGGATCATGGTTGCTGCTGCAACTCCTGGTGGTGGTGGGCCTGCCGTTCTTCGTCGTCTCGACCACGGGACCGTTGCTCCAACGCTGGTTTTCGCAACTCGGGCATAAGTCCTCTCGCGATCCCTATTTTCTCTACGCGGCGAGCAATTTGGGAAGTCTGCTCGCGCTCGGTTGCTATCCATTGTGGTTGGAATCCACCTTTAAACTGAACACGCAAGCCCGGCTCTGGCAGGGCGTCTTCGGCGGGTTGATCGTGCTCGTCGGTGGCTGCGGCTGGTGGTTTGCACGCGCGAAAGAGAGCTCTACGCAAAAAAGTTCTGCCAGTTCCCGCACACTTCACGCCGGGGAATCCCCGGCCACCGAAGTTGTTCCCACGCTGTCGTGGGCGCGTCGCGCTTTCTGGGTGTTGCTCGCCTTCACTCCGAGCAGTCTGTTGCTTGGCGTCACCACCTATCTTACCACCGACATCGCGAGCATTCCGTTGCTGTGGGTTATTCCACTATCGTTGTATCTGCTGAGCTTCGTGGTCGCTTTTGCACGGCGGCAATGGCTGCCTCCGGCCTTGATCCACCGGTTGCTGCCCATTCTCGGAGTCATGCTGGTATTCACCATCGTCTGTCGGGCAACCGAGCCCACGTGGTTCCTGCTGCTGATCAACCTGCTGTTTTTTTTCACCGCCGCACTGGTTTGTCACGGCCGGCTCGCGGTGGACCGGCCGGCCCCGGCGCAACTGACGGAATTTTATCTTTGCCTGTCGATTGGCGGTGCGCTCGGCGGGATCTTCAACGCCATCATCGCACCGTCGGTTTTCCGGGAAGTGCTGGAGTATCCGCTGGCGATCCTGCTGGCGTGCGCGCTTTACCAGGTTTCGGCCGGGCGTCTGAAGTCCCTGCCGAGGCTGGTACGGAGTTGGTGGTCCGTGATCGCCCTCGCCACGCTCGCGGTGTTGCTCGCGCTATCCGCCAAAAGGATTGGTCTCACGCCCGGACTGCTGACCAATGTATTGATCTTCGGCGTGCCCGTCGTGCTGTGTTTTGGGTTTGCCCGTCAACCCGGGCGCTTCGTGACCACCCTTGCCAGTGTGCTGCTGGCCGCGCACGTTTATGTGGAGCTGAACAAGCGCACCGTGTTTGTGGATCGCAGCTTTTTCGGCGTCTCGCGCGTGACGATCTCCGCCAACGGCCTGTTTCGCCAACTGGATCACGGCAGCACGGCGCACGGCCGCCAGTTTATTGATCCCGATCGTGCGTGCGAGCCGCTGGCGTACTATCATCAAGCCGGCCCGCTCGGGACGATTTTCACCGAGTTCAACCGCACCAACGTCGCGCCGAACGTGGGCCTGATCGGACTGGGCGCGGGCGCGACCCTGGCCTATGCTCAAGCCAAGCAGGCGTGGGACATTTATGAGATTGATCCCCTGGTCATCCAGATCGCGCAAGCGCCGGAGGTGTTTTCCTATCTGACCGCTTGCTGCGCCGTGACGCCGCGGAACATTGAAGGGGACGGGCGGCTGCAACTCGCGCGCGCCCCGGCTGCCCATTACGGACTGCTAGTTTTGGATGCCTTCAGCTCCGACGCGATTCCCATGCACCTGCTGACGGCCGAGGCGG
>CAYXDZ010000431.1:0-3505 GCA_964463815.1 uncultured Verrucomicrobiota bacterium
CCACGCCGCGACGATGGTTGCCGCCGGCGTGTTCCTCATGGCGCGCATCTATCCGTTGCTCGAAGTCCAGCCGGTCGGTGTCGAAGGTGTGACCTCGGCGCTCCAAGTGATCACCTGGATCGGGTCGATCACTGCGCTGATGGCGGCGTTGATCGCGGTTGGTCAGTACGACATCAAGCGCATCCTCGCGTACTCGACCGTCTCGCAATTGGGTTTCATGTTCATCGGTCTCGGCACGGGCGGCGTGGCGGTGGCCATGTTTCATCTGCTGACGCACGCCTTCTTCAAGGCGCTGCTGTTCCTTGGTGCGGGCTCGGTCATCCACGGCTGTCACGAGGAACAGGACATTCGCAAGCTGGGGGGCGTGGCGAAGCACATGCCGCTAACGTTTGTCTGTTACACGTTCGGCATGCTGGCGCTGGCCGGGTTTCCGCTGATCTTTTCTGGCTTCTGGAGCAAGGACGAGATTTTGCATTCGGCCTGGGCGTTTGCGCCGTCGAAGTGGCCGTTCTTCATGGGCGTGGCCGGCGCGTTCCTGACGGCGTTCTACATGGCGCGCCAGATGTTCTACGTGTTCTCGGGCAACCATCGGGGCACGACTCATGCGAAGAGCAAACTGCCGGAGGAAGCGGCGGCAGCAGAACCGCACGAAAGTCCACCGATCATGACCCGGCCGCTGGTGGTGCTCGCAGTCTTTGCGGTGGGACTGGGCTTCCTGGGGACACCGCTCTGGCCGTGGCTGCAAAGCTGGCTCGAAGGCCGCGCCGCGCAGTTTGGTTTCCACGAGTTTCTCCACGCCATCCCGTTGATGCTGCTCTCGGCGGTCGTTGTCTTCGGTGGTCTGCTCAGTGGTTGGTGGTATTACGGCTTGATCTCCCAACAGCGCGCGGACGAGCCCGATCCGCTGCAGCGCAAGATCGCGGAGATCTTCGGCTGGCTCAAGGGCCGGTTCTTCATTGATGAACTGTACCAACTGAGCGTGATCCGGTGGGCGGGCCAGTTGGCGCAATTCGCCGAATGGCTGGATCGCCGCGTGCTCACCGGCGTGGTCTGGCTGACCGGCCGGCTGACGAACGCCCTGGCGTGGTGCGCCCGGATCGCCGATGAGTATCTGGTGAATGCCGGCTTTGATTCCGGCTGCCGCGGCTTGAAGCAGAGCGGAGGCAAACTCGGTGGCTGGCAGAGCGGCCAGGTGCAAAGCTACCTGCGCGTCTTTGGCGTTGCGCTGGTGGTGGTCGTGCTGGTCCTCGCGTGGGGAGGTGCTCAATGACCGACTTTCCGTGGCTGACCGCGCTCACGTTCCTGCCGCTGGCCGGGGCGGTGTTGATGCTCACCGTCGAACATGCCGATCGCGCGCTGCACCGGGCCACGGCCCTGGTCGTCGCGGGCGTGACGCTGATCATCGCGCTGGGTTTACTGGCGGGTTTCGACCAGTCCAACGGCGAGCTTCAGTTTGTGCAACGCCTCGACTGGATTCCTGCTTTGGACGTCCAGTATCACCTCGGCATCGACGGACTGGGGTTGCTCATGGTGTTGCTGGCGGCGCTGTTGGTGCCCTTTGCGCTGCTGCTGTCGCGCGGCGACGAAGGCCGGGGTTATTATGCGCTGCTGTTGTTCCTTCAAGGCGGGCTCTTTGGCACCTTCACCGCGCAAAACTTCATTCACTGGTTTTTCTTCTGGGAACTGGCGTTGATCCCCGCGTTCTTCCTGATTCGTAATTGGGGCGGGTCGAAAGCCAGTCCGGCGGCGCTGCAATTCTTCATCTACACGATGGTGGGCAGCATCGCCTTGCTGCTGGCGTTTCTCGCGCTTTATCTCGCGGCCGGCCGACTGCCCATTGAGAGCCGGTTCGACTTCGCCGAATTGGCCGAATACGGGCGCAACGGCCAGCTCGCTTCCGCGTTGTCGGTGAGCCTGGGATTCTTCGAGACCTTCAGCACCGAGCGGGGGCTGGCGGTATTCATCTTCCTGCTGGCCTTCCTCGGCTTCGCGGTGAAGCTGCCCATCTGGCCGTTCCACACCTGGCTCCCCGCGACCTATGCCGAGGCACCGACGCCCGTGACGATGCTCCTCACCGGTGCGATGTCGAAGATGGGTGCCTACGGCTTGCTGCGAATTCTGCTGCCGATCTTTCCAAACGAAATCCGCTTCGTGCTCACGCCGCTGCTCTGGCTGGCGATCGCGAGCATCGTGCTCAGCGCGGCGGCGGCACTCATGCAGAAGGATCTCAAGCGCATCCTCGCCTATTCGTCGGTCAACCACCTCGGCTATGTGGCGCTTGCCGTGTTCGCCGCCGCGGCTGCCAACCTTGATTCTGCCCGGCTCTTCGTCGAACGCTCGACCGCCTTGAACGGAGCCGCGCTGCAAATGTTCAATCACGGCCTCACCGCCGCCGCGCTGTTTGGTTTCGTGGCGCTGCTGGAACGACGCACCGGCGGTGTGCGCGGATTGGAGGACTTCGGCGGCCTGCGCAAGGTGGCGCCGGTCTTCACCGGCCTCATGGGCATCGCCCTGTTCGCCTCTTTGGGGCTGCCCTTCCTCAACGGCTTTGTCGGTGAGTTCCTGATTTTCAAGGGCGTGTTTGCGCTCACGGCCTGGGCGGCGGTGCTTGCGACGCCGGGCCTGCTCCTGACCGCGTGGTTTCTCCTGAACATCATGCAGAAGGTTTTGAGCGGGCCGGTCAACGAGCGCTGGAAGGCATTCCCCGACCTGACCGCGAAGGAAATCTGGATCATGCTGCCCGCGACGGTGCTGATGTTTCTCATCGGCATCTGGCCGCAGTCGGTCATCGGGCTGATCAACGAAACCATGAAGGCGCTGGCCTTCCGCCTCTGACATGCTTGCCTGGACCATCTACCTCTCGTTCCTCGGCATGGCGGTGCTCATGTGCCTGCCAAAGGACCGGCCGTCCCTCGCGCGCTGGACCGCGCTCGGCACGGCGCTGCTGGGGTTGGGATGTGGCTTGACCGGAGCGTTGAGTTTCGATTCGTCGGCTGGCGTCGTGCCGCTGATCGACGAACCTTGGGTGCCGGCACTTGGCATTCACTATCACCTCGCCGTGGACGGCATCAGCCTGACGATGGTGCTGCTCACCGGCCTCGCCGCCGTGGTGGGCATTTTGTTTTCCTGGAATCTCGAGCAGAGTCCGAAGGAATTCTTCGCCTACTACCTGGCCTTGATCGGCGGGTGTTACGGCGTCTTCCTCAGTTTTGATCTGCTGCTGCTATTTGTGTTCTACGAGATCGCAATCGTGCCCAAGTATTTCCTCATCGCCCGCTGGGGTTCCACCAACCGGGAATACGGGGCGATGAAGCTAGCGCTCTATTCCTTCGGCAGCAGCGCGCTCGTGTTGGTCGGCGTGATCGCCGCCTATGTCGCAGCGGGCGCGCAATCCTTCAATCTGCTCGAACTGTCCAAATACACTTTCACGGCGGACCAGCAGGCATGGTTGTTTCCGCTGGTGTTCATCGGCTTCGCGGTGCTGGCCGGCATGTGGCCGTTCCAC
>CAYXDZ010000432.1:0-3494 GCA_964463815.1 uncultured Verrucomicrobiota bacterium
CCACGGCAAGCCGGCGACAGCTTTTGCCGCTGGCCGACAGGAAATCACTTCGTTAGCATCACCTCCTTGGACGCCGCGTGGCGATGCTGTAAACCGGCCGAGGCTGGTTGGATGGCAGGATCGTCAGGTTGGGCAAGGATTTGAGCCCGCATGAAGAACATCATCTATTTTGATCTCGAAACTCAAAAGTCGGCCGAGGAAGTGGGCGGCTGGGGCAACATCCGCGACATGCGCATGAGCATCGGCGTGACCTACAGCACGGCCCGGGGTGACTACCGAATCTATGGTGAAGATCAGGTGAACGACTTGATCGAAGAACTGCGTCGGGCGGACCTGGTGGTCGGGTTCAACCATGAGCGCTTCGACTACGAAGTACTGGCCGGTCACAATCCGTTCTTCGACCCCTCGCAAGTGCCAACGCTCGATATGATGGTGGACCTCCAGAAGAAGCTAAACCACCGGTTGTCGCTCGATTCGGTGGCCAACGCCACGCTCGGCGTGGAAAAGACGGCGGAGGGATTGCAGGCGATCCGCTGGTACCGGGAGGGCAAGCTGCTGGAGATCGCCGAATACTGCTGTTACGACGTGAAGATCACCAAGCTGGTTTACGAATACGGCGCGCGGCATCGACAGCTCTTCTACAAGAGCCGGTTCAATCAGCGGCTGGCCGTGCCGGTGGACTGGCAGCTCGGCGATTAGCGCAGACCACTGTGGGAGGCATTCGCCCGCCGCAGTTTGCCGGAGATGTCCTCGGCGATGTTGCGGATGACGACCAATCCGAGGTGGGGCTCGCGCTGCACCAGGGCGGTGAACGCCGAACGCTCGATGACCAGCATGATCGTGGGCTGGCGGGAAATCGCCCGCGCGACGCGGGGGGAGCCGTCAAGAAAGGCAAGTTCACCAAAAATCTGGCCGTTGGTCACGGTCGCGATCGGCCGCGGCGATTCATCGAGGCAGATGTCCACCTGCCCGCGCATGACGATGTAGGCCTCATCCCCGGAGTCGCCCTTCTTGAAGACGATTTCGCCCGGTTGATACAGCTTCTGCTTGAAGAGCCGGGCCACTTTGCGCAATTCGCCATCGCCGAGGCCGTTGAAGATCGGCAGGGAGCGCAGGAGGTTGATCACCGCGATGCCGACTTTCTGGTCCTGCAGGTTCTGATCGATGATCTTGATGATGGCGGTGGCGCCCGCCGTCATGCCGCGACTCTCGAGATTGTAAACCAGGTTCAGCTTCACCATCTTGACTACATCGTGATGATGGTCGCTCTGATGGAAAAACGCGGGCAGATAGGCCACCGGGACGAAGCCCAGTTGCTCGGCGGTCTTGAGCAATCGCGGGGCGGTCATCAACACGTCGATCTCCAGATACGCAGCTCCGAGATTGTTCGCCGCGATCCGTGATAGGTGGTTCAGCAGATGCCCGAGCGAATAATCGTTGGTCACGAAGCAATCCAGCACGCGGACGCATTTGTCATGCGGATCCACAATGTAGGAAATGCCACAAACCACCTGGCCGCTGAGCTGGCCCAGAAGGCACAGGACGGGAGTGGTTTCATCCTGGATGCGCAACATGCCCAGGTTGCGATTGAAGCCGGACGAAACTTCCGCCGGCGGGTTCGAGAGCTGGGCCTGCGCTTTCCAAACGTCGAAGTCCTCCAACGAGGCCTGCAGGACATCCAAACCTGACTGCAACGGGTAGCCGGTGGACCCATCGCGCACCAACAAGGGACTGGGGACGTTGAGATGGGTCAGCACGCGCGCCGCCAGTTCGCTGATCTGCGGCAGGGATTCGGAGAGCGGCATGCGGGTGCCCAGGACGGGCGCGGCGGGACGGACGTAAAACAATATCCCCTGCCGGGAACGCAGAATGTGTTTGCAGGGCTGGTAACCCACGCAGACGAACCCCATCCGCTCGTAGATCATCTGCTGGCGGGTGTCGGTGGCGGGGATGCGCACGACCGCCATCTGGTTCAAGCGCAACGTTTGTTGGGTGACCTCACAAACCAGCGCCTCGGCGGCACCGGAGGAGTAGGCTTCCTCGCGATTGAGGTTGCGCCCCAAGTTCGCGACGGGATTGTGGTTGGCGTCCGCCGGGCGGAGAAACGAAATGCTGGCCAGGATCGACCCGTTGGATTCGGCGACCCAGGTTTCCTCGCCGGACAAGGGATCAAGTTGTGCCGCCACCCAGGCGAGATCGTACACTTCGCGGGCCGGATAATTCTCGCCCAGGTTGGCTTTCACCAACTCCAGCCACTCGGGGGCATCCTGGGGCCCGGCCTGGCGCACCACGAATGTTGCGGGGCTGGCCGGTTGCATCACTAAGTCATCCGTCTGCGTAACCATTGTGGGTACAACGTAGCCGGATGTATGCCAACGAGGGGAACGGGCCTTGGAGGGTCAAGCGCGGTGTCCACAACCGGCCTTCAAGGTCTGGAGGATGTCACGGCGACTGCCACCCTGTTGAAGGCCCCGCCCGGCGGATGACCTGGCGATCCGATTTACCATCATCCTTGGGCCAATAATCACCCCGTCCGCCGTGGCAAAACTGGACACTTTCCATCCCAAGTCCGAACAGACCGGGCGAATTGATGGACCACCAATCAGCCCATACTGCAGGCGGGTGCAGACCAGCGGGGGAGCACACCAGCAGGAAACTCAAGAATGTAGCCGGTTCATTTGCTGCCGGGCTTCACGGCCGGAGTTGCAGCCAGATCGGGCGGGAGTTGGTCCGCGGGAAAGGCTTCCACCTGCAACTGGATTAATCGCAGGAACGGCGTTCCAAAATCCACTTTTCCGTTCGAGCGATCCACCAGGACGGCCACGCCCAACAAACTCCCATGATGCGCGCGCACGATATCGATGGTCTCCTGCACCCGCCCGCCCTGGGTCACCACGTCCTCAACAATCAGAATTTTCTCACCGGGCATGATCTTGAAGCCTCGACGCAGCACGAGCCGGCCCTCCTCCTTCTCCACAAAAATGAACCGTACCCCCAGTTGCCGCGCGACCTCCTGGCCGATCACCAGCCCGCCCATCGCGGGCGCAACCACCGTATTGATCCCGAGCGAGCGAACTTTTTCCGCCAGCGCCGCGCCAAGCTTTTCGACGGTCGGCATGTGCTGAAGGGCAATCGCACATTGAAAGAACTGGCGGCTATGCAACCCGCTGCGGAGCAGAAAATGCCCTTCGAGCAAGGCGCCGGTGTCGCGAAAAATCTGGAGAGCTTCGTCCTGTGTCATGCGCGGCCAAGCGTAGTCACCGGGCGCACGGAGCAAAGGTCAAAATCCTCGGAAGCACCAAATCTCCTTTACCGGTGCTTAACCATTTTGCGCCTGCTGGCGATTGCTTCGATCGTGCGCGTACGGGGAAGTGAGTATTCCTCGGCTGGCATTAAAAAAGCAGACGGCCCGGGCCGTAAGTGCCCGGGCCGTCGCGCATTGATTGTTCAACCGCTAAACCAACCGGTTCATTTTAGTCCCGTGGTCCGCTCCT
>CAYXDZ010000433.1:0-3488 GCA_964463815.1 uncultured Verrucomicrobiota bacterium
ACCTCGATTACAACCTCCAACGGTTCGGTCCCGATGATCCGCGAATCGCGAAGGATCTCGGCGAGATCGACGCGATCACCGGCGACTTGCTCGACTTCTTTGAAGCGCGCGACGTGCAGGTCATCCTGCTTTCAGAGTATGGCATCGTGCCGGTGAACCAGGCCGTGCACCTGAACCGCGTGTTTCGCGAGCGGGGTTGGTTGACGCTCAAGGAGGAGCTGGGACTGGAACTGCTGGATGCCGGCAACAGCCGGGCATTCGCGGTGGCGGATCATCAGGTCGCCCACATCTACGTGAATGATCCGGCCATTCTGAATGAGGTTCGCGCGGCGCTGGAGGCAACGGCGGGCGTGAGTCGCGTGCTCGACGGCGCGGGCAAACGTGAATTCGGGGTGGATCATCCGCGGGCCGGTGACCTCGTGGCGCTCGCCACGGAAAACGCCTGGTTCACTTATTACTACTGGCTGGATGATGCGCGGGCACCTGATTTTGCGCGGTGCGTCGATATCCACCGCAAACCCGGCTACGACCCGGTCGAGCTGTTCACCGACCCGGCGCTATCGCCGCTGGCCGTGAAGGCGAAGATTGGTTGGAAGCTCGTGCAGAAGAAGCTCGGTTTCCGCATGTTGATGGATGTCATTCCGCTTGATGCCCACTTGGTGAAAGGCTCGCACGGGGTGCGCCCGGCCGATCGCCGTCACTGGCCAGTCTTCCTTTCCGCTGCTCGCGGCGGAACGGCCTTGGGGGAGCCGCTCAAGTCAACGGACGTTTACGGAGAATTACTGCGCGCCGTGCGCGGCTGAGGCCGGACGCGGGACCGGCGGTTACTTTCCCTTGGGCGTGGCGTTTTGGAGCCGGCGGAGATCGGCGAGGTCGTTGGTGCTCGCCGTTTTGACCAGCGGGCGGTTGAAATTCTTGGGGGCGGACCACTTCCAGCGTTCGGCATGCCCGTCGGCAAAGCTCAAGACCACGCCCTGGTTGTGGCGGTCGGCCGGCACGTCGATCCACCATTGGTTGAAGCTGTTCGGCTGGCTCAGCGGAAAGATCCCGAAGTGGCCGTCGATGACCGTGTCCGGGTGCGGTTCGATAAAGACAAATTGCTGTGCGGGCGCGGGCGATCTGATGTCCGCGTATTTGGTCAGGTTCGGCGAGAACGGGTCATCGATGTTAACATCACAGTTGATGTGACCGTTCATGTTGTAGCTGCGCGTGCGGAGCTGGTGCAGCTTCTCCCCGCTCAAGGTCTGGATGGTGGACTTGTCGGTGGGGCAGCGATAGATGCCGGCGGTCTGATTGTAGGGCCAGAGCAAACCCTGTTTGAGGTTCTCGGGATCGGCATCAAACCGGGTGACGCCCGGAGCCCAGGACACCCCGTTGGTGAGCTGGGTCTGTGATGATGCGTAGTAAACCCAGTTGTTGGGCACCAACCGGCCGTCGTGGTCATCCGCGTACATGATCCATGCGAGGGTCAATTGGCGGATGTTGTTGAGGCAGGCCACGCGCTGGCCCTGCTCCTTGGAGCGCATGACCGAGGAAAGCAGCAGCGCCGCAAGAATGGCGATGATGGCGATGACCACCAGCAACTCCACCAGGCTGAAGGCCCGCCGGATCAGTTGTCGTTTTCGGTTCATCACATCTTTGAATCAACCGGCTCAGTCGGTGAGTCCAGCGGCATCCGGCTGATAAGTTACCGCCTGAACGCGTCTCAAGTCCATCATGTCCGCTTCGTTGGCCACGGGTTGCAGCAGCTTTTCAAACGTCTTCGGCCAGCGCCACTGCCAGCGTTCGGCGTGCCCATCGGCAAACGCCAGCACGGCCCCGTCGCCATGGCGGTTGGCGGGCACGTCAAACCAGTTGCCGTCATAAGCGCTGCCGATCTTGGGCACGCCAAACAGGGAATCCACGATGCCGTCCTCATGCACCTCCATGAAGACGAGGAATTGCGCGGGCGGCGGTTCCCGGATTTCGCTGTAACGCTTGAACGACCGGGTTACCCGGTTGTTGATGTCGAGACTCATGTTGTAGCTGCGCGTGCGCAGTTGGGGCAGGGGATTGCCGGCGGCGTCCTCGATGGTCGATTTGTCGGCCGGGCAGCGATAGACGGCCGCATTGCGCACGTACGGAAAAATCACGCCCCGCTCGATGTTGCGGGTGTCGGCATCCCAGCGAGTGTTGTTCGGACACCACGACTCCTCCTCCAAAATCGGTTCTCCCGTGTCCACATTCCACACAAAATTGTTGGGTGGCAGCACGCCATCGTGATCGTCCGCGTACATGATCCACGCAAGCGAAAGTTGCTTCAGGTTGTTGAGGCAGGAAACCCGGAGCGCCTGTTCCTTGCTCCGGGACAACGAAGGTAGCAGCAGCGCCGCGAGAATGGCGATGATCGCGATGACGACCAGCAGCTCCACCAAGGAAAAGCCGGCGCGATCCGGTGGTCGCGAAGACCGGCTTGCGGGTGTTGAACTGACGGTCACCATGATCATTGCCTGTGGTTCGGGAAACGAATCAGCCGGAAACTGCCTGGATGGGGGCAACTAAATACCGCCTTGGCCGATTCGCAACGGCAAAATCTCCGCCGCTCAATAGAGCAGCAGATCCACCAGCCGCTCGCCGCCGCTGGCCAGCTCCCAGCGGCCGGAACGCTTGACCACCAGCTTGCGGCACCGGTGCGTCTGCTGCACGGCCTCGTTTACCGAGAGCAAATGGACCCTGGCTTTGGACTTCAACTCACCCGCCGCCAGGGGGATCAATTGCATCGGCACGCCGGCGTAATCGAAGACGATCTCGTACCCGGCCACTTCACCCGTCGTCGGTTCGCTCCGCTTGGTGACCAACGGCTGGTAGCGTTTGAGGAACTCAAAATTCGTGTCCCGCACCTGCACCCGGCAAAGCTCCGGCTGGGACTGGATGAACCGCACCAGGTTGAACTGCGCCCCCAGCCGGCGATGCTCCTGAAAGAGCCTCGCCGGATCGAACCCCGCCAGATTCTGACCGTTGAACATGTCGTGATCATTGCGGGCGCCGGGCATCCGGCTGGTGTGCCATTGCGGAAACTTCTTGTTCAGGAACAACGCGACTTCGAGGTGCAGATGCGCGCGGTCCTTGGAGATGCCCGAACGCGTGTTGGCCGTGCGTCCGAGTGTGCCGATCCGCTGGCCCATCCGGACGGCTGCGCCGACCCGGACGCCCTCGGCGATTTCCCGCAAATGCGCGTACACCGTGCAGACCTCCACCCCATCCAGCCGGTGGCCGAGCACGATGTAGTTGCCGTAGTTGGAAAGGCCGGCCTTCGGGTTCACGTAGAGCACCACGCCTTCCGCGACGGCCAGCACCGGGTCGGTGGGTTCGCCCCGGCGATCCCGCTCCAGCGCCTTGATGTCGATGCCCTCATGGAGCTGCCAGCCTTCCGAGCGCACGCAACCGAAACTGCCGCTCGGCCATTCCCGGCCGACGGTACCCACGAAGTAATGCTCCTCCGCGCCGGG
>CAYXDZ010000434.1:0-3472 GCA_964463815.1 uncultured Verrucomicrobiota bacterium
CACGGCAACCGCTCGCGCGCCCACTCGCTGCCGTACGCGACGTACTGAAGGATGATCGCCGTGCCGGTGACCAGGCCCGCGATGAAGCCGCCGCCCGGCAGGTTGTGGCCGCGCAGGAACAGGTAGAACGCGAACACGTTGATGATGAAAAACGCGAACCGCACCACCGACCGGAATATCCAGGAACGCGGGCCGATCATGGGTGGTCCTCCCGGTCATGGTGTTCAACGCCGAAACCGGCCGGCCCGTGGGGGCCTTTGCGGTATTCCTCGCGGCTGCGCTTGTAACGCATCAACAGGCCGAGGCAGCCGAGCGTCGTGATCAGCAGCACGGCGATCTCGCCCAGTGTGTCGAGCCCGCGGAAATCGACGAGCACGGTGTTCACCGCGTTGCTCCCCGCGGCCAGCGGCACGGTGCGCTCCAGCACCAGTTCACCCACGCGCGGTCCCGCGCCGTCCACGCCAAAGAGCAGCACCAGCACGCACATCACCGCGCCGACCGCCGCCGCCAGACCGAAGTTGAGCACCTTGCGGGGCCAACGGAAGCCTGCCTGATCCTCGCCCGCCTGGGCCGCGCGCGGAAACCGGTTCAGCAGCAGCAGCACGAGGATCAGGGTGACCGTCTCGACCAGGATTTGCGTCAGCGCCAGGTCCGGGGCGCGATACAGCACATAGTAGAAGCTGATGAGGAAGCCCGCGACGGAAAGACAGAGCAGTTGCCCGGCCCAGGTGCGCAGGAGGATCACCCCGAAGACGGCCATCACAATCAACCCGGCCGTGATGCTCCGGAAGGCGTCCGGCCAGAGCCACACGGCCTGGTCGAAAACCGGCCCGGCCACGCGCACCAGTGTACCGCCCACCGTCAGGGTGAGGAACCCGATCAGGATCGGCAGATAGTCGAGCGGAGCATCCGAGCGCAACCCGGCCGTGACCAGTTTGGTGAGTTTGCCGAAGCCCTTCAAACCCGCCTCGAACGCCAGGTCAAAGCGGAGCGCGGCGGGGATCGCGTGATGGTTTTTCCACCGCCGGTGACACAGCGCGTACCCGGCGAAACCGCCGGCCACCAGCGCCGCGCTGGTCAGCAGTTCGCGGGTGACCCCGTGCCAGAGATGCAGGTCGCCCTGGCCACCGTGATGCAACCCGGTCACCTCGAGCGCCGCCAGCCCCCGCCCCAACAACGAAGGCACCAGGCCGAAGAACAAAGCCGCCCCCGCCAGGAGGAAGGGCGGAATCAACATGCCGGTCGCCGGGGCGTGGAAGTGCTTTTTCACCGCGTCGGACTCGGGTCCGAGGAACACGCCGTGAAACAACCGCACCGAAAACGCCACCTTGATCAGCGACGCAAGCAGCACCGCCCCCAGCGCATACCAGCCGAGCGCGCCGTGCTCCCCGAACACCTTGAAGAATTCCTTCAGCGTGTATTCCTTGCTGAGGAATCCGGTCGTGCCCGGCAGTCCAGCCATCGAAGCACAGGCCACCAGTGCGATGAGGCCGAGCAGCGGCGCGCGTTTCCAAAGGCCGCCCAGCTTCCGGATGTCTCGCGTGCCCGCCGCGTGGTCCACAATGCCCGCGACCATGAAGAGGCAGCCCTTGTAGAAAACGTGGTTGATGATGTGCAGGTAGTCGAAATCGACCCCCCGGGCCGGCGAGAGGCCGTAATAGCCGATGAGAAACACGAGCTGGCTCACGGTCGAGAAGGCGATGATGCCCTTAAGGTCAGTCGCCAGGAACGACAGAACCGCGCCGAGCAGCATCGTGCCAAACGCGACCACCGTCAGCACCGGCAGCCACCAGTCGCACTGCTGGAAAATGGGAAACATCCGCCCGCTCAGGAACACCCCGAGCTTCACCATCGTGGCCGAGTGGAGATACGCGCTCACCGGCGTCGGCGCGGCCATCGCGTTGGGCAGCCAGAAGTGGAAGGGGAACTGCGCCGACTTGCCGAACGCGCCCAGCATCACCAGCAGCATCACCACGTTCAGCATCCCGGTCACGTCCCGCGGGGGATTCGCCAGCAACTCGGACAACTCCAGCGTGCCCGCGAGTTGTCCCAGCAGCACGATTCCCGCAAGCATGATCAAGCCGGTCAGGCTCGTGATCAACAGCGCCATCCGCGCGCCCGCCCGCGACTCCTCCTTCTCATGGTTGAAACCGATCAGCAGGAACGACGCGATGCCCGTCAGCTCCCAGAAGATGAACAGCAGCAGCAGATGTCCGGCGAACACCGTGCCGAGCATCGCCGACATGAAGATCAACAGGTAGCTGTAGAACCGGCCGTGGTCGCGGTAATGATCATCCAGGTAGAACGTCCCGTAGAACATCACCAGCACACCCATGCCGCTCACCACCAGCCCGAAAAACACCGCCAGGCCGTCCACGAGAAACATCAGGGACAATCCGAGCGAGGGCACCCACGGCCAGGAACGAACCTCCGCCTCCCCGGCCGCCGGCACGAGCGACACGACGGCCAGCGTCGAAGCGAGGGCAAACGCCGTCGCCACCCAGCCCGTGCGGGGGCCAAGACGACGGCCCAGCGCGGGCATCAGTGCCGCGCCGAGCAGAGGCAGAAAAATGGCGATGAGGACAGCCACGAGTTCCCCGAAGCCGCGCTTCGGACGGAGAGGGCTACACGAACATTCACCGCGAGGCAATCGCTTCCGGCCACAAATTCAAACGCCGTTTGCGTGACTGCCGGCGGGGTCCGGGGAAGCAGCTCCCAAGGAGACTGGAGCGGGAGGAACCTGCACACCCTGACGGGAGAGCCCGGACGCTGGGGCTTGAAGCAGGGAAACGCCCCGCGCGGTTCCACGCGGGGCGCAGGCGGAAGGAAACCGCCGGGCGGATCAGTTGCCGGCGACGTTGCGCACGCAGTTCGCCGAGCCAAACGGATTGCCGGCGCGGGCGCTGGCCTGCGGATCATCGGCCCACTGACCATCCACCACGAAGCGGTATTGGTAAGCTCCCGGCGCGAGCGGCACGGTGGTCTTCCAGACCCCGGAGCGGTCGCGCTTCATCTGGATCGGCTGCGCTTCCCAGCCGGTGAAATCACCGGCCAGCAGCACGGCGGCGGCGGCGGGGGCTTCGAGTTGGAAGGTTTCCTTCAGTTTCGAGGTTTTCTTGGCAGGCATGTTTACGAGTTCAGTTTCAATTTCAGTTTCAGGGGATGGAGGACAGAAGCAACACACTCCAAGCGCCGGAGAATAAACATCACCCGCCGGCTGACAAGTGACGATTTGAGGGCGGAACCTGTTCAAGAAAGAAGCCGCTGCCGAGGTGGAAACCACCTTTCCCCATCAGCTACGATCTCACGTGCCGTTGAGCCGTCACCAAGCAGCGCGAACCGTTGCTATTTCGCCTTGGCCAATGCCGGCAGGAGGATGACATACGACAGGACCAACAGGCCAACCACGAGCAGACCGTCCGTGGCCCGCCGAAAGCCGGTGGCAGCCTGGATGGACCAGTAAAGTGCCAGC
>CAYXDZ010000435.1:0-3466 GCA_964463815.1 uncultured Verrucomicrobiota bacterium
AAGTGGCCGATGCAATCGCCCCTCCCTCCCCCTTCCCGCCGTGATTTCCTGCGAACTGGCGGACTCGCCCTGGCTGCCGCCGGTCTCGCGGTCGCGGGCTGTGCCACCACTTCTGGCCGCAAGCCCGCCGGTTGGAAAACCGCCGTCGGCTTGAACGGGTTTCAGTCGGGGGTGCGCAAGTACCAGCAGAATTACCCGATCTGGGAGGTGCTCGACTTCGCGCGAAGCGAAGGCTTCGACGGCATCGAACTCGTGGGCGACTGGCCGCAGGGCGGTTATCCGCCGGCGGAGGATGCCGCGCGTGTGCGGGCCTTGCGAAACCTGTATGATCAGTTCGGTCTGCGCATCTTTTCCCTCCAGCTCGGTGCCGATGGTGCCTTTGATCCCGAGGCGGATAAACGGCGCGCGTGGGTCGCTCAAGTGGGCGAACGGTTGCAACTCGCGCGTCAGCTTGGTTGTGCCTGCATCGGCATCTGGCCGGGTGGCGGTCTGCGCGGGCAGTCCATTGACCAGGCGATTCTGCGGTTGGCCGAATCTTTCCGGGAAGTGGCCGAACTGGCGGCGGAGCAGGGAATTCTGGCCGCCTTCGAAATCGAGCCGCCGTTCGTCTTCAACACCGAGGACCATCTGCGGCGCATCCTCGCCGCTGCGGATCATCCGAACCTCAAAACCATTTACGATCCCAGCCACTTCGACCTGATGAACGGCTCGACCGGCCGGCCACATGAAATGCTGCAGCGCATCGGCGTGGCGAACATCGGTTACGTGCATCTCACCGACACGGACGGCACGTTGCGCGATGGCGGCACGTCGAAGCACCTCGCCTGTGGCGACGGTCACGCGAACATCCCCGAGTCCCTGCGCGTGCTCCGTGAGGGCGGCTTCCGTGGCTGGGTAATGATCGATGCCTGGGAGATTCCCGATCCCTACGACGCCTGCCGCAAGGGGTTGGCGATGATCCGCCGGGCGGCGGCTTGAACTGCGGCTTTTCATTCTGGCATCGGCCGTTCAAGCTCGAACCCATCATGAAAACCACCGCAGCACTGCTCTCCATCGCCTGGTCCGTCGCCACCCTCAGCGCGGAGAACTGGCCGAAATTTCGCGGCCCGACCGGACAGGGGATCACTACGGAGCTAAATCTGCCCACCGCCTGGGGCCCGACGGAAAATCTCAAGTGGCAGACACCCATCCCCGGCGAAGGCTGGTCCTCGCCCATCGTCTGGGGCGATCACATTTTCCTTACCACCACCACGCAGGATGGTGCCGCCTGTCACGTCCTCGCGCTGGACCGCGCTTCGGGCCGCCTCCGGTGGAACCGGGAAGTCTTCAGCCAGGTGCCCCGGCGCAAGGAGCAGCGCAACTCCTACGCGACGCCCACGCCGGTCACTGACGGGCGGCTGGTGTATGCGAGCTTTGGCGACGGCAGCTTCGTCGCGCTCGATTTTCAGGGCGAAGTGAAGTGGACCAACCGCGAATTTCCGTTTTACAGCCAGCACGGCCTCGGCGCGTCGCCGATCCTGTTCGAGGATCTGCTCATCATGCCGCGCGACGCCAGCAACGAGGAAGAGCCCAAGCGCCTCGGCTGGCAGATTCCGTGGGACAAGTCCTTCGTGCTCGCGCTCGACAAGCACACGGGCAAGCAACGTTGGAAGACCGGTCGCGGGATGTCGCGCATTTCCCACATGACCCCGCTGGTCTGGCGGGACCAAACCGGCCGCGCGCAAATCATCAGCACCGCCGGCGACGTGGTGCAGGCGTTCGATCCCCGGACGGGCGAACGGCTCTGGACCTCGGAGAATCTGGGTGAAGGAATGACACCCTCGCCGGTGATTGATGGCGACCTGATCTATACCGCCAGCGGCTGGGGCGGAAAGGAATCCACCAAGGCATTCCGGCTCGGCGGCACGGGCGCGCTTGGTGAGAGCAACCTGGTGTGGGAGGAGAAGAAAGGCATGCCGCGCGTGCCGTCGTTTGTCTTCGTGAACGGGCATCTGTTCTGGGTGCATGACGGCGGGGTGGCCTACTGCCTCGACGGCCGGACCGGTGCCATCCAGTGGGAGGAACGCCTCGGCGGCAACTACTCGGCCTCCCCGATCAGCGACGGCCGGCACATCTGGTTCCTGAGCGACGACAACAAGGCGACCGTGATCGCCGCGCAACCGGAGTTCAAAATCGTGGCCACCAGCAAACTGGACGGCAAACTCCAGTCCTCGATGGCCGCCTCCCAAGGCAACCTCTTCATCCGCACGAGCGACCGGTTGATCTGCGTGGGGAGGTAGCGGCAATCAAGTAGTTTTGCCCATTTGTTAACGGAATATTCAGTGACAGCTAGAAATAATCAGCACCCAAAGCAAACCACCACTATGGACCTGATGAAGCGTAAACGCCTGATAAATGACTGCGAGCACGAGGAGGAGCCGATGGTGCCTATAGATCGCTTTTTTGATGGCAACGACGATATTGGTTCAATCGGCTGTAATCTTTCGCCCCACCCCGGAATGGATGTTTTCCGGAATTGCTTGGTCGGCTTACTCGACAGGGCTGATGTGGAGGCGGTTTATGCTCGTATCTACGAACTTGATCCGGGAGAAGAGTGCTGGCCATTCGCCGATGCCGTCGTAGTCGTAGGGCCGATTTCTGCGAATGAACTACGGGAAGCAGTAGATTCCTTGCAGGTAGATGAAATTGGCCGACCAGAGGAACTGGGCATTTCAGGATCACTGCCCGGACGGGAGGGCTTGCCTGCATTGGCAATTTGGTGGGACTGAAAGAGCTGTTCCAATGAGTCTTGGGCAACCTTGACGCAAGCACCATTATGGTGTCATTGTGGTGCCACCATGAATCTGACGATCAAAGATGTCCCAACCGGGCTGCATCGAAAACTAAAAGGCCGGGCCAATGAGAACAACCGCAGTCTGAACTGGGAAGTCATCGACATTCTGGAGCGGGCGGTGGATTCGAAGCCGGTGGATGTCGAACAATTGCTCGCCGAAGTGGAAAGAATACACGCGCGTGTCAACCTGCCGCCCCTGACCGAGGGTTTTCTTCGGGAGGCAAAAAATGCGGGGCGGCCATGATTGTCGTGGACACCAACATCATCGCCACACTGCTTTTGCCAGGACCGCTGACGGATCTGGCGAAGCAAGCCGCCCGCCGCGATCAATGGTGTGCGCCGCTGCTGTGGCGGTCCGAATTGCGGAATGTGCTGACCAGCTACGTGCGGCATCGGGGGCTGCCGGTTGCCGAAGCCAGGAACTTGATGTCCGCTGCGGAAAAGCTGTTCTGGGGTCGTGAATTCACCATCCACTCGGCGGCCGTTTTTGACTGTGTCGCGCGTTCCCGGCGTTCCGCGTACGACTGTGAATTCGTGGCGTTGGCTCTCAACCTGGGGCTCACGTTGGTCACCACGGATGAACCCATAGTGCAGGAGTTTTCCGGCACAGCCCTCCACCTCCGGGATTACGTA
>CAYXDZ010000436.1:0-3447 GCA_964463815.1 uncultured Verrucomicrobiota bacterium
CGATCTGCCTGTATCTCTATGGCCGCAGTTTCTTCCTCGCGGACCAGGCGGTTCAACCTGCGCACAAGACCGCGCTCGACTTCTTCCTCGGCCAGGCGCGAAAGCACTGGTTGAAGACGGACAACCGCCAGTCGCAGGGACACCTGGCCATCGCGTTGAAACGTTTCGGCGACCTTGCCACGCCGACGGCCATCATGCGGTCCCTGAAGGAACGCTCCGTGACCGACGACGAGCTGGGCCGGTTTTGGCGCGACACGGAGTTGAGCTGGTGGTGGTATCGCGCGCCCATCGAGACACAGGCGCTGATGATCGAGGCGTTCGACGAGGTGGCGGGCGACGCGGCGGTGGTCGAGGAGTGCCAGGTCTGGCTGCTGAAGCAAAAACAGACGCAAGACTGGAAAACGACGAAGGCGACCGCCGATGCCGTGTACGCGCTGTTGCTGCGGGGGACGGATTTGCTGTCGAGCGATGCGTTGGTGGAAGTGAGCTTGGGCGGGAAGAACGTTACCCCGGCTCCTGCCCGACCCGAAGCAGGGACTGGTTTTTATGAAGTCCATTTCCAGCCCGCCGACATCACGGCGAAGCTGGCCAACGTAACCGTGAAGAAGTCCGATGCCGGCGTCGCGTGGGGCGCGGTGCATTGGCAGTACTTCGAGGACCTTTCCAAAGTGAAGCCGTTTGCCGGCACACCGCTCCAACTGGAGAAGAAGCTTTTCAAGCGGGTGAACACCGCGCGCGGTCCTGAGCTGCAACCCGCCACAGGTAACCTGTCCGTCGGCGACGAACTGGTCGTCCGCATCAAACTGCGAGTGGACCGCGACACGGAGTATGTCCATCTGAAGGACCAGCGCGGCAGCGGCACCGAGCCGGTGAACGTGTTGAGCGGTTACCGTTACCAGGATGGCCTCCGCTATTACGAGAGCACCCGCGACACGGCCAGCCACTTCTTCATCGATTACCTGCCGAAGGGCACGTATGTCTTCGAGTACACCACGCGCGTGCAACTGCGCGGCAAGTATCAAACCGGGGTGGCGTCAATCCAGTGCATGTATGCTCCGGAGTTCAACAGCCACTCGGGGAGTTCGGTGTTAACCGTCCGTTAAAAATGCGGCAGCCGACGTAACTCGGCTCCGATTGTTCGGGGAAGTATGATTGAACTCACGTTCGCTGCCACGGAAGGAAAGGTATATGAACGGGCTGCGCAAGGTCTGGTAAGCAAAAGGGGCGACGCGGTTGCGTCGCCCCGATGGTGGGAACCAGCGCTGGGCGGTTCGCGAAGGCAGGGGTTCGCCCCCCCCGGCTATTTCTTCTTCGCCTTCTTGCCGCGTCCCTTGAACGTCAGTTCCGCGATGCCGGATTTGTCGAGGCCGCCCAGGCCGAGCTTCACCAGCTTGTCGAATTGCTTCTTGGTCGCGGCCGCCAGGGGCAGGTTGAGTTTTTGTTGGTTGCCGAGGGTCAGGGCGATGCCGGAGTCCTTTGCCGCGTGCGCGGCCGAGAAAAAGCACGAGTGATCGCGGTTCTTCATGTCGTCGCCGTCCGTTGCGAGCACGCGGGAATTGGCACCGGTCTGCGAGAAGACTTCCATGACCGTGTCGAGATCGAGTTTGAGCGCGTGGGCGAGGCCGAGTCCTTCGGCCAGGCCGGCGGTGTTGATGTTCATAACCATGTTGACGAGCGCCTTGACCTGGGCGGCCTTGCCGGCGGTGCCGATGTAGCGAAGCAATTTGCCGTCGTCACTCAGCTTCACGAGGATGTCCTTCACTTGGTCGAAGGTGGCCCGGTTGCCGCCGCACATGAGGTACAGCGTGCCGTTGCGCGCCTGGTTGATGCTCGACGCCATGCAGGCTTCGAGCGAAGCGGCCCTGGCCTTCCTGGCGAGCTTGTCGATCTCGACATGCACGGCCGGCGAGATGGTGGCGCAGTTGATGAACACCCGGCCCTTGGCGCCGCTCAGCAAGGAGTCGCCCTTGGTGGCGAAGATTTTTCGCATGGCCTTGTCGTCGGTGACGACGGTGATCACGATGTCCGAAAGCTCGGTGACCCGGGCGAGCCTGGTGCAGGCCTCGGCTCCCAGCTCGGCGGCGAGATCCAGGGCGGCTTCGGTGTTGAGGTCATAGACGGCCGTGACGGGAAAACCGCATTCCTTCAGCCGGCGGGCCATGTTGGCACCCATGCGACCGACTCCGACGAATCCAATTTTTTCAGGCATAATTTTCAGGTGAGTTTGAGAAAGTGGAGCCGCGAATCAACGCGGATCGGGAAAACCGCCTGCGCATGTATTCGGCAGATTGCCGCGAATGAATTCAACCCAGACTCGCGGGAACTGACGCAACTCGCATAACGGTTCGGCTTCGTAATCATCCGTGTTGGCAGCTTCGATGTTGGTGTGCGGCGAGCATTGGCGACTCCGGGCGCGTTGAAAACAAAATTTTGAGTGGAATCACCGCGAACCTGCGTCATCCTACCCGCATGGCCAATCTCATTATCCGACCGTCGTGGTACCTCCCGGAGGGCCGGGTCACCGCCGAGCGCTTTTTTCTCAACCGGCGCAAGTTCCTGCGTCAGCTCGGCGTTGCCGGTGCTGGTGCGATGTCATTGTCCGCCATCGGTTGCCGCGAAGGCACGGCGGCGGATGCGGCGCCAGCCAACGCCCCCAAGGCACCGGCGGCCATCACTCCCTCGAAGGGTTTCCCCGCGCCCCGGCATCCGGATTTCAATCCCGATTGGAAACTGAGCGAGGAGGAGGTGACTGCTACATACAATAATTTTTACGAGTTCACCCTCCAGAAAGACGTGCATCGCTACGTGGGTAATTTCCAAACCGACCCCTGGTCGATCGAGATCACCGGGCTCTGCGACCACCCAATGAAAGTCAGCCCGCAGGAGCTGGTGTCCGAGTTCGGCCTGGAGGAGCGGGTCTATCGGTTTCGCTGCGTCGAGGCGTGGGCGATGATCGTGCCGTGGACCGGCTTCCAGTTCAGCAAATTGATCGAGAAGGCGAAGCCAAAACCGGCGGCAAAATTCATCCGCATGTTGACGGCCAACAAGCCCGAGGAAATGCCCGGCGTGAAGCGCGTGCCGGATTATCCGTGGCCGTATTTTGAAGGGCTGCGCCTGGACGAGGCGATGAACCCGCTGACGCTTGTGGCTACCGGCATTTATGGCAAACCGATGGCAAAGCAATACGGCGCGCCGATCCGCCTGGTGGTACCGTGGAAGTACGGATACAAGAGCATCAAGTCGATTGTGAAGATTGAGTTCACGGACCGGCAGCCGAAGACGTTCTGGGAGACGCTCCAGCCGCAGGAGTATCCCTTCGAGTCGAACGTCGATCCCCGCGTGCCGCATCCCCGTTGGTCGCAGGCCACGCATCGAATGATCGATACCAATGCCCGCGAACGCACGCTGCCGTTGAATGGCTACGCGGATTTCGTCGGGCATCTCTAC
>CAYXDZ010000437.1:0-3441 GCA_964463815.1 uncultured Verrucomicrobiota bacterium
AAACACCGGTTGACCGCAGTTGCGGGGGCGGCGCGACCAGCGAGGAGAATCTCAGGTGGCGTTTTCCCGGCCGCTTCGTCCGCCGTACCACGAGCACCGGACAAGTCGGCCGCGCGCCTCCGCCCGTGGGCGGGCGACTTGACGAAGCGATCCGCTGCCGGCTCCGGGCGGCAGCCCGGGAGTGTAAGTGCCGAACCTTCATTGCGGCGGAAAGTGCCAGTTTCGGGTGGGTTGCTCAAGCGTTTTCGGCACCTGTCTCGACCGCCCCGCGCCGAGGTCGCGGTGGAACTCAGGGAACACGACGAGGCGGGTCGGTGGCTGCTGGTCACCAGCGGTGGAAATTCATGCTCCACCTGGCCTTTCCGGCCGGCCCGGCTGAACGATCTTCCGCAGCAACCGGCCCAGCAGATCGGAGCCGGTGATGATCCGTTTTTCCGCCGGGGTCCAGACCAGAATAAGATCCTCGTCGATCACGTCGTCACCGGGGTGTTCGGGCTGGACGGACAACCGGGTGAGCACCTGGCCCAGCGGCCGCGTGGGGTCGCGCACCACCAGCGGGTGATGACAGTGCGCGAGGGGGTCGAAGTCCGCCCCGCCCAGCAACGCGTCGCGCAGCAGGTTGGGCGCGCTGGCGACCAGCCGGGGTTCCTCGTTTTCATCCGTCAGCACGATCCACTTTTTCTCCGCGGCGGCCAGTTGCCGCAGGAAGGGATCCTCCGGGCGGCGGGTGAACTGCGGGAACTGCGGGCGGCCATCCCGGAACGTCAGGCGGATCACGCTGCGCGGGTCCAGCGGTTCGCCTTCCTGCCCCACCGGCACGTCATCGAGCGCGAGGAAATTGATGGCCCCGGTCGCCTCGACCGGGCTGATCTCCGTGCCTTCGCCGCGCGCGTGATGTTGCAGCACGGCGCGCAGTTCGCGTTCGCGGAACCACGGCACGCCTTCCGGGCCGACCCAGGCGTCGAGCAACCGGCCGGTGCTCCAAGCCACCGGCCACAGCACCACTTGATAGAAGCGCAACACGGGCGCGAGCAGGGCGGCCACCCGGAGTGCGTGCCGGGAAAAGTACGCCTGCGGGACAATCTCGCCGGCAATCGTGATGACCACGGTCGAAAAAAGAAACGCCAACACGCCGGTCATCACCGAATCGGCGAGCAGCGTCAGCAGCACGTTGATGCTCACATTTCCCCAGAGGATGGTGGCGAGGGCAAAATTCGCGTTCCGGCGCAGGGCCAGGACGCGCCGGGCGCGCGGATCGCCTTCCGCGGCGGCGGTTTCCAGGCGCAACCGGCTCAGGCTGAAGACGGCGAGATTCAGCCCGGAAAACATCGCCGACTGCGACAGGCAGAAGGCGATTCCCAGCCAGGTCGGCAGTTCATTCATGGCGCGGGCAATCTCTGATTCCCAGCACGCGCCGGGCAAGCCGTTTCATCATGCCGGCGTGGATCGGCCCCCCGAGGGGAGGATTGCGCCGCGCGGCCGAATGCAATCAGGCAGCAAAAGCCCTTTTACTTTCCCCTCTTTTGGGGTAATCTCGCCACGCCGGTTATTCAACAATAATGCAGCGCGGGCGGGGTGCGTTGGTTGCGCCCCGGCCGTGGATACCTGCCCTGTCATCATGCGGTTGTTTTTCTGTCAGCAATGCGGCGAACGCCTCTTTTTCGAGAACACCATCTGCCTCACCTGCGGCAGCGCGCTCGGCTTTCTGCCCGGCCCGAACGTGCTCAGCGCGCTCACGCCGGACGGCCACGGCAACTGGCAACCGCTGGCCCCCGAGGCCGGCGGCGCGCTTCAGCGCCAGTGCCACAACTATGCGCGGGAAAATGTCTGCAACTGGCTGGTGCCCGTTGCGGAGCCGGATGATTTTTGCCAGGCCTGCACATTGAACCGGACCATCCCGGACCTGAGCCAGCCCCAAAACCGGGAGTTGTGGGGCAAGATCGAGACGGCCAAGCGGCGGCTCCTATACACCTTGCTCCAGCTCGGCCTGCCGGTCGTTTCCAAGCTCAAAGATCCCGTGCGCGGGCTGGTCTTTGATTTCCTGGCCGATCCGAACCCGGAGTTCACCGAAGACCAGCGCGTGCTTACCGGTCACGCCGAGGGGGTCATCACGCTGAACATCGCCGAAGCCGACGACGCCGTGCGCGAGCGGTTGCGGCTGAATTTGCGCGAGGTTTATCGCACCCTGCTGGGACACTTCCGGCATGAGAGCGGTCACTACTTTTGGGATTTGCTCGTGCGCGACCATCATCTCATCGACGAGGCGCGCGCCGTGTTCGGCGACGATCGGGCGGATTACAATTTCGCGTTGCAGCGCCATTACGCGCAAGGGCCGCCGCCGGGCTGGCAGACGTCATTCGTCACCCCTTACGCGGCGGCGCATCCGTGGGAGGACTGGGCCGAGACGTGGGCGCATTACTTGCACATCGTGGACACGCTGGAGACGGCTGCGGCCAACGGCGTCGCCATTCAGAGCAATGCCGGGCAGCGGTTGATGCGCAACCCCTTTGGGGCGACGTTTGCGGCGATCCGCGAGGACTGGCACGGTTTGCGGTTCGTGCTCAACAGTCTCAACCGCAGCATGGGCATGGCGGACGCGTACCCGTTCGTGGTCACCGACGCGGTGGCGGCCAAGCTCGAGTTCGTCCATCAGTGGATTCACCAACCCGCCGGTTGACCCCTTGCGCGGCCCGTGGTATCAAACTGCCACCAGATGCCGCGAAAAGTCCGCCAACTCATCAGCGACCTGGAACGGGCGGGATTCGTGAACCGTGGTGGCAAGGGCAGTCATCGCAATTACGTCCATGAGCGGGGCATTCGGCTGACCTTGAGCGGCAACCCTGGGCACGACGCCAAACCTTATCAGGAGCGCGACGTGCGCCGGGCCATCGCGGCCGTTAAACAGTAATTTTATGACCAAGACCCAGATCAAGAAACTGGCGGCGCAATATCCCAAGTTCGTCGAATGGAGCGAGGAGGACGGCTGCTTCGTGGGACGCTGCCCGTTGCTGTTTGCTGGCGGCGTGCATGGCAAGGATGAAGCCGGGGTCTATCGGGAGCTGTGCGAAACGGCCGAGGAGTGGGTGGAGATCCTCCAGCAGGACGGCACGCCACTGCCGAAACCGAAACACAGTCGCGATTACAGCGGCAAGTTCATGGTGCGCATCGATCCGGCCATCCATCAACGGCTCGCTTTGAAGGCGATAACCACGGGTGAAAGCCTCAACCAGATTGTCAGCCGCACCCTCGCGAAGGCTTGATCCGGAAGTTGCTGAACCAGAACCACCTTACGCACCGTTACGAAGCCGGGACTTTCTGCTCGGCTACGTGTTTGGCGAACTGATTGGGCAGCTGGTGGCGTGATCAACCACTCTTTTCAGTTCTAAGAATGAACGTCTTGAACCCCACACAGATCGAGCAGTTCATTATGGAAGGCTTCGT
>CAYXDZ010000438.1:0-3435 GCA_964463815.1 uncultured Verrucomicrobiota bacterium
CGCGGATGCGCTGGATGGTCGTGCGCAGCGTCACGCTGTTCATCTCGTTGCAGTGGATCAGCAACGTTTGGGGCAATTCGTAGCCGAGCACTTCCACGGAGCGCTGTTCCGCCCGCGTGAAACCTGCGTCGAGCGCCTGCATCACGATCTCGAAATATTCGGCCGCCTGTTGCGCGTCACCCGCGCGGAGATGCCGCGCATAAGGTCCGGCGTAACGATAATCCGCGTAATCGACCGACACCGGCGCGATGCGGTAACCGCGCACAGCGAGAAATCCCTCGATGGCCCGGGCCGTCTCGCCGCGCCCCGTCGCCAGGAACGGGTAGCGAAACCACACCAGCGATTTGCCGCGGGACCGGAGCAGGGGACGCGTGATCACCTCGCCCTTGAGGATGTCGTCCGTGTACTGCCAGAGTTCGAGATTCTCCAGGCGCGGATGCGAGTAGGTGTGGTTGCCCAGGTCCAGTCCCGCATTGAGCCACTCCTCAAGCACCGCGATGCGCGCGTCGCGCTGGCCGGCGACGTGGAACTGCCGTTCGTTCACGAACATGATCGCCGGCACCCGCTCCGCGACGAAGCACTCGCGCAGGCCCTTCGCGATCCGGCCGAACGCCGCCAGGTCATCGCCGGCACCGGTGGCAGGTCCGTCGTCGATGGTGATTGCCACCTTGCGCGTGCGCGGCTCTGCGGCAGGCGCTGGTAGCCGGGCGACGGCCAGGGCAGCCAGTGCGGTCAGTGAACCGGATAACATGCGTCGGCGATTGAGCCGGGCCGGGGTGCTCATGATGGGCGACAGACTGGTTCGACCCGAGAAAGCCGGCAAGCAAAAGGGCGGTGGGGTCGGTACGAAACCATACGCGAGCCGGAGCGGCGACTTCCAAACCGGACACGCGTGGTGGCAGAAAATTATTTGGAATGACTTTGCAACTACGCCGCCGCCCCGGCGGGCAATCCAGTTTCCTGCTCGCCGTTCAGCAGGCGGGTGAAGGCGTGCAGATTTTCGGCGACGCCGAGCACCAACAATTCATCCCCTTCCGCCAGCCGCTCGTGGCCGCTGGGGGCGACGAGTTGCACCTGCTCGCGGCGGATCGCGCCGATCTGGACGCCAACGCGGTTGATCAATTGGAGTTCCTGCAGGGTCTTGCCCGCCAGGGGCGAGCCGGCGGGCACGCGCGCCGTTTCGGTCATCAATTCATCAAAGCTGCCGGCCGTGCTTTCGCTGCCGACGGTTCCGAGAAAGTGCGCGGCCTGGGCGAGTTGGTGCTTGTCGCCCAGCAGCAGCAGCTTGTCCTGCGGGTAAAGCAAGGTGTCCGCGCGCGGATTGGAAATGGCAAAGCCCTGGCGGTCGATGCCGATGACGGAACACCCGAAGCGGGAGCGGATCGCCAGTTGCGCGATGGACACGCCGACATGAGCCGAATCGCCGGGCAGGGTGATTTCGTCGAGTTCCAGCTCCCAATCCCCGTAGCTTTCGCTGCGCATCGAGGACCAGCCGGACTTGGCGGCCGGCCGGCTGGCTTGCTCGAGTTGGTCGAGCAGTTCGATTTCCAGCCGGCTATGCAACCGGACGAAGCGCCGCCAGAAAACGATGCCCACGAGAAAGAGCACCAGCAGCACGCCCCCCGTCGCCCCCAGGACAGCCCCCTCGGTGGGGAGCAGTGCCAGCAGCCAGATCAGCAGCACCGCGAAGGAAACCGCGCGCAGGGCGAACTCGATCAGCGGCCGCATCCGCCTCCCTGCGCCCGTGCCCTGGGTGGCGCTCTCCGCGAGGATCAGGGCCAGCGCCGAGACGTTGCGCCAGATGGCGATCAAGGGTGCCAGCAGAATCAGGCCGAACAAGGTCCAGAAGATGAAGGGCAGTTGCTGATCGAAGCGGCCGTCGGCGTCCGCCCATTGAAGCGCTCGTTTATAAGCGGGGATCGCCATGAGGATCAGTGCTGACACGAACAGCATGTGAACGATGACCTGAAGCCAGCGCCGGGCGGTCAGCCGCCAGAGCAAACTGGCGCTGCGCCGCAGCCTTAAACGGGTGAGCCAGGCCTGGTAAAAGTCCGACCACTCGCGCAGGAACGCCGGCTCCTTCCGGGCCACCCAGTCACTCAAACTTTCGGCGCGACGGGTGAGCAGCGGGGCGATCAGCGAGGTGGCCAGGGAAGCCCCCACGGCCATCGGAAAGAACGACGCCGGCACCACGGCGGCCGTGACACCCAGTTGGGCGATGATGAACGAGAATTCGCCGAGCGGGGTGAGCGTCAGGCCGGCGCGCAGCGCATCGCGCGTGGTGTGACCGACGGCGATGAAGCCCACCGCGCAGGCCAGCGGCCGCAGCACCAGCGCGAGCCCGGTGACGAGCAGCACCAGCGGCCAGGTGTCGCCGAGCAACCGCAAATCCACCTGCATGCCGATGGCGACAAAGAACACGGCCCCGAACATGTCCCGGACGCCCTCGAAGGTCCGCTCGACATCCGCTTTGTGGCGGGTGCTGCCCACGATCGCGCCGAGGATGAAGGCCCCTAGCGCGAGCGAATAACCGGCCCGCACCGCGAGCCAGGCGAGGGAGAGCAGCAGCCCGGTCAGCAGCAGAGTTTGAATTTCAGCCTGCCCCTCCCGGCCCAGGCGGGACAGCAGGTTGGGCACGACCAGCAGGGAGAGCAGGGCTATGAACACCACGAAGGCGGTCAGGGCACCCACCTTGCCGAGTATTGAGGCCGAGGCCCCACCGTCCGGCAGCGCGAGCGAGCTGAGCAGGGTGAGCATGGCCACCGCAACGACGTCCTCCAGCACGGTGACGCCGAGCGCGAGTTGACCGGCGCGCTCGTGCGTCTGGTTCAATTCTTCGAGCACCTTGCTGATGATGGCCGAGCTGGACACCATGAGGATGCCCGCGAGGAAAAGCCCTTGTTTGACATCCCAGCCCAGGGCCAGCGCGACCAACCGGCTGCCGTTCAACACGAGCACGGCCCCGATAACAGTGGCCACCACCACCGTGGGACCCAGCCGTTTGAGCCGGCGAATGCTCAGGCTCATGCCGATGCTGAAGATCAGGAAGACCAACCCAAGCTGGGCGAGCGTTTGCACGCGGTCCAAATCCGCCACAAAAGAGAACGGCGGCGTGAAGGGGCCGATTACCACGCCCGCGCCCAGATAGCCGACAACGACCGACCGGCCGACGCGCCGGCACAGCCAGCCGATGGTGCCGGCGACGACCATGACCACGGCCAGATCGCGGATGAGCAGGATGCCTGAGTCCATGTGATAACTGCCGTGAATCGCTTACGGGAAAGCTCCTGATCAGTGAAGAGAATTCGCGGGGGCGAAGCGGAATTCCGAGCCGGAGCGGGGCGCAACCAACCGGCACCCCGGTTTACGGAGTCAACCGCTCGCGGCCGGCAAAGCCGGAATCGATGTCGTGCCAGAACTCGATGTCCTCGTCGT
>CAYXDZ010000439.1:0-3432 GCA_964463815.1 uncultured Verrucomicrobiota bacterium
TTCTGGAAACAATCGGTCCCGCGAACTTGGAAAATTGGAACCGCATTCAGCGGCGCATTGCCCGCTTTGCCACAGTGGTTTCGTATGATCATGCCGGTTATTGGGCGTCGGAGCCCGGGCCGAAGCCGCGCGACGCCACCCGTATTGCCCGCGAACTTCACACCGCGCTCGCCCACGCGAAGCTGCCGCCACCCTACGTGCTGGTGGGTTATTCGTTTGGCGGACCCTACATCCGCGTGTTCGCGGACCTTTATCCCGGCGAGGTGGCCGGCATGGTGTTCGTTGATCCGACCCAGGAATCGTTCATGGCGATGTTGAACGTTCAGTTTCCAGAGCTGAATGTCGTCAGCGAAGCCGATCGTCTCGCGCAGGACGAATGGGGCATGCAGTGGCCGTCGATGAACCAGGCGCGCGACGCCCGGTTGCCCGAAGTACCGATCACCTTGATCACGGGCGCAAAATCCCATGACGTGCTGTCCCGGGCACTGCTCCCTCTCTGGCAGGCCGAGCACGCAAAGTGGCTTGGTCAGTTTCCGGGCGCAAAACACCTCGTCACCACCAACAGCGGCCACGGGGTCGTCTTTACCGAGCCGGAGCTGATTGTGGACGCTGTGCGCGAGGTGGTGGGAAGGGTGCGCGCCGGGGAAACGCCATAGATAGCGCCGGCTGGTTGCCGGGCAGGTTCACGACAACACGCGGTGCAGGGACTCGAGCATCGCCTCGACCGTGAAGGGCTTGATCAGGTGGCGCACCTTGGTTTGTTCCGCGACATCGATCACGCGGCGCATTTCCCCGTAGCCGGTCATCAGGATGATGCGCGCGTTGGGGTCGATCTCCCGAAACTTCAGCACGAGTTCCTTGCCGTGGGTGCCGGGCATGAGGAAGTCCACGATGAGAATCTTGGTCGCCGCGGGGTCTTTGCGAAACACCTCCAGGCCTTCATCACCGGTGCGGAAGGTGACGACATCATAGCCGTAGTGCTTCAAGCTCTCCGCCACCATGTCCCGGATGGCTTCGTCGTCGTCCATGATCATCACGCGCTCGCCCTTGCCGCGGCGGATGAAGGTCGTTTCGTAATCCTCGGTCTCAACCATGCCCGCCTGGGCCGCCGGCAGGAAGACGGAAAAGCGCGTGCCCTTGCCGACTTCGCTCTGCACATCGATGAAGCCGCCATGGCTCTTCACGATGCCCAACGAACTGGACAGGCCCAGGCCGGTTCCGGCCCCGACATCCTTCGTCGTGAAGAAGGGCTCGAAGATCATGTCGATCACGTCCGGCGCGATGCCCGTGCCGCTGTCCTCCACCGTCAACCGCACGTAGGCGCCCGGCGCGGGGGCCTCGAGTTGCCGCGCCTGCTTGGCGTCGATCAGGTCGTTCTCCAGGATGATCTTGAGCGTGCCGCCGTGGGGCAGGGCATCGCGCGCATTCACGCAGAGGTTCATCAATACCTGGTGCAACTGGGTCGCGTCGCCAATGATCGGGAGCGGCCCTTCGCCAATCTCCGCGCTCAACTCGATGCTCGGCGGCAGGGTTTCGTGGAGGATTTTTTCGATCTCCTTCACCACGTAGGTCAACTGCACCAACCGGCGCTCACCCTCGACGCCGCGCGCGAAGGCCAGGATTTGCTTGATGATGTTCTTCCCCCGCAACGCGCTCTTCTCAATCGTGTCGATCAACCGGGCGGTCGGGTGACCCTTCAATTGACCTTTCGCCAGATGCGCGGCGACGAGGATGGGCGTCAACGCGTTGTTCAAGTCGTGCGCAATGCCGCCGGCCAGCGTGCCGATGCTTTGCATGCGCTGCACGCGGAGGAACTGTGCCTCGATCTTTTTCTTGTCCTCGACATTGCGGATGAACAACTGGACGGCTGGCTGGGTTTCCCAGGGAAAATAACTCGCCGTCACTTCCGCCGGAAACCGCCGGCCGTCTTCCCGCATAAGCTCGAGTTCAAACGTGATCGGCCGCGAATCGTTGACGAGCAGCGATTCCAGGTTCCGCCCCATCTGATCGCGAAACTCGCGCGGGACGTAATGGAAAATCTTGTGCAGCCGGATGGTGGTTTCGTCCGCGATGTTCAGCATCCCCCGCAGGGCGGCGTTCGAGAGCCGGATGTTGGCATCCGTGTCGATCACCACGATGCCCTCGGGCGCGAGTTCGATGATCTTCTCGAACCGGGAACGCTCGCCCACCAACCGCCGGAAATTGCGCAACTGCGTGATCGTCCGCGCGCGAGCCTTGAGCTCGAGCGGATTGACCGGCTTGTTCAGAAATTCGTCCGCCCCTGCCTCAATGCCCTGGAGCCGCGACTTCTGGTCGTCCAGTGCCGTGATGAAAATCACCGGCACATCGCCGTAGCGATCGTCCGCACGCAACTGCCGGCAGACGGCAAATCCGTCCATCTCCGGAAGCATGACATCGAGCAGGATCAGGTCGGGCTCGAAGACCGGCACCTTGTCGAGCGCCTCCTTGCCGTTCTTGGCGGTGGCCAGGGCGTAACCCTCCGGCGTCAGTACGTTGGTCAGCACCCGGAGGATGATCGGGTCATCATCGACGATGAGTATGCGGCTGGGCAGGGACATCTTCAGAATGGTGACGGGAGGGCGGAGGTGGTTCGCGGAACGGCGGGAACAGTCCGGCTGACGCGACTGCGTCCCCGACCTGTATGCAGCTCTCTGATTGTTCCCACCATCATGTCAGAACCTGTCCGCACTCTGATGCGCCCCTATTAATCCGGGTTTTTGAGCGGTGACAATGAGAAAACAGCCGGTGGAACAAGCTGGGCGGTCGCAATAATCTAACAACGCGCCCAGTCGGGGCGGGCAACAACAGCCCTGCTGGCGGGGCGTCCGCCCAGTTCACCCTATCCCAACCCTCGCCTCACCGGGCGACGAGTCCCTCGCGCCGGCCGGCGGCATATGCTTCGAATACGCGACGGATCTCGTCCCGCACGCGGCGGAACACGGCCAGCACTTCCTCGTCGGAACCGGTCGCGTGGGCGGGATCATCGAAGCCCCAGTGATGGCGGTTTAACTGGCCGGGAAAGACCGGGCACGCCTGGTCCGCGTTGCCGCAAACGGTGATCACCGTCTCGATGTCGCGGTTGAGAAACTCGTTCATGTGCTTCGAGTGATGGCCCGAGAGGTCGATGCCGATTTCCTGCAGCACTTGAATCGCCTTGGGATGCAAGTAGCCGGCCGGTTTCGAGCCCGCGCTTTGGACGTCGAGAAGGTCGCCCGCTGCGTAGCGCAAAATGCCTTCGGCCATGTGACTGCGACACGAGTTGCCGGTGCAAAGGATGAGAACGGTGGGTTTGCTGGTTGATGACATAGTTTGGGTCGCGTGCTTCCTGTTCCGGGTCTTCTTAATCTTAATCCTAATCCTAGAACCCATCTCATAAATGAAGGCTTGTACTTTTAGCGATAAAGTACAGGC
>CAYXDZ010000440.1:0-3424 GCA_964463815.1 uncultured Verrucomicrobiota bacterium
TGGGCGACCAGCAGGAAAGCAACACCTCGACGAACAAGGGTTCCATCACGTCCTTCCAGGCCGTCTATGTACCGGCGGACGACTTGACCTACCCCGCACCGGCGACGACCTTCGCGCACCTGGATGCGACCATCGTGCTCGAACGCTCGATCGCCGAGCTGGGCATCTTCCCGGCCGTCGATCCGCTGGCTTCCAGTTCTCGCGCGCTCGCGCCGGAGTTCGTTGGTCAGGAACACTACGATGTCGCGCGCGGCGTACAGAAGGTGCTCCAGCGCTACAAAGATTTGCAGGACATCATCGCGATTCTCGGCATGGACGAGCTTTCCCCCGAAGACAAGCTCACCGTCTTCCGCGCGCGCAAGATTCAGAAGTTCCTCAGCCAGCCGTTCACGGTGGCCCAGCAGTTCACGGGGCGCGAAGGCAAGCAGGTGCCCGTGGAGGAAACGGTGCGCGCCTTCAAGGAAATCCTCGACGGCAAGCACGACGACGTGCCGGAGAACGATTTCTACATGAAGGGCGGGATCGACGAGATCAGAGAGAAGTAACGAAGCCCTTAATCCTAATCTTGCTCATAATCTTAATCCCGTGGGAACGAGCGAGTGTAAGAGTAAGATTAGGATTAAGATTAAGAACCGAAAAGCATGGCCAGCACCTTGAAACTCGAGATCGTCACCCCGGAGGCCAAGACCTACTCCGAGGACGTGGACATGGTGACGCTGCCCGGCGTGGAGGGCGAGATGGGCATCTTCCCGATGCACATTCCGCTGATGACGCAGATTGCGGCCGGCGAGATTGCCGTGCGCAAGGGCGGCCAGGAATTCTTCCTGGCGGTGGGCGAAGGTTTTGTCCAGATCACCGGCGACAAGGTCGCGATCATGACCGACATGGCCATCAAGGCCGAGGACATTGACGAGACGAAGGCCGAGGACGCCCGCAAACGCGCGGAGGCGCGGCTGGCCGAGAAGCTGGACGACGAGGAATCCGCGACCGTGCAGGCGGCGCTGGCGCATTCGCTGGCCCAGCTCAAGGTCAAGCGCCGGACGCATCGTTGACGCGGGCGAAAAATCGCTTGTCTGACTTGCAGCGGGCGGCATACTGCCGCCCCTTTTCTTGGGTGCCAGAGTAGCTCAGGGGTAGAGCAGAGGACTCATAAGCCTTTGGTCGCAGGTTCAAATCCTGCCTCTGGCACCAATTCTTTCAGTCTGTGGTGATACGGAGCCCCGCCGACCAATTCCCCGGAAACGCGATCCTTGCGGGAGTTCTTCCACGACTGCTAGCTTCCGCGACTCGCAGGAATTTGCCCGCAAGCGGCGGACTTCCTGCCGGGGGATCAGTGCCGCCGGTGTGGTGAAATGGCAGACACAAGGGACTTAAAATCCCTTGGCTCGAAAGGGCCGTGTGGGTTCGAGTCCCACCACCGGCACCATACAGCAAGGCACTGCGAATTGTTGTTGGGAATGCCTGAAATCGGGATTCACGGTTCGTGCCCGGAACGAATTAGCCATCCGGTGGTTTCCTCGAACTGCAACTCAACGGCTCCCGTTTCGCTCGTGAACAGGGTTGTCTTTCCCATCTGTTTCAACCGCGACCGCTTGTCCGCACTCAGGCGTTCATAGGCCGGAAATTCAGAATCAACGATCACCAAGCGTTCAGGGGGCGGCAGATTCACCAGGCCTTCAACGAGTGCGTTGCCGTCGCCGACCGGACTGGCGATCACCGCGTACGCCTTTAGGCCGGGATGCCTTTCACGAAGCCGCTGCCAGCCGGTGGCCTCAAGATCTGGCAAGTGCAGAAGCCGAAACTCCGCCAACTCGAGCCTCATGACCAGCGATGAATCGTCCGCCCGTGAATACCGCTCTTCCCGGGCCGGATGAAGAACCGTCCAAGGGGCCAGCATTTCTTCCGCAGCCGGTCGCAGCGGGGTGATCTCCTGCTCGGCCAGCGTTCGTTCGAAATTGCGATAGGGCGGTGAGCGTTGCGACACGGGGTTGAGCACGATGCGTCGGGGTGAATACTCCTTCAGCACATTGGTCGCGGCCCCCACATGGCGGACATCGCCATGCGTAAGGAGGAAATTGTCGAGCTGGTTCACGCCCTGGGCCTGGAGAAAAGGCCGCACGCGAAACCGCCAGTTGCGTTCGTCACCGCAGTCGATCAGCCAGGTTTCTGCTCCCGGTTGCTCGAAGAACAGCGCGTGGCCGCCATCGAGCGGCAGTACGGTCAACCGGACATGGGAATGTTCGCGTTGCCAGGCCACCACGGCCAGCGCCGCCAACAGCAGCAGGAGCAGGCTGCCGGCTCGGCGTCGGCGCAGCCACCATCCGCTCACCACCACGCACAAGGCTCCGTAGTAACAAAGCGTGCTGATCAGCGGCGGTGTCTTCACCTGCCGCCAGGCGAAGGGCAGTTCGCTGAACCAATGGCTGCTCGCGACCATCGCATGCGTGAAGAACCAGGCACTGTGGTTGAACAGGTCGGAAAAGAGCGGCACCAGGGGAGCGCACAAAAGACTGCCCAACGCCGAGGCCAGCGCCAGCGAGCCGAGCTGCACCACGAGCAGATTAGCCAGCAAACCCACCGGCGTCACGAGGTGGAAGTGATGCATGATCAAGGGCAGTGAACCCAGCCACGCGGCCGTCGAGACCGCCAGCGACATCGTGACGAAGCGCGCCGGACCATCCAGGATTCGCTGCCAGCGGGGGCGCAGTTCCGGCGGCAGCAAGGGATCGCTTTGCATTAGTCGCTGGCGCACTCGTTCCAACGGAGGCAGGAGCAGCGCAATGCTGGCCACCACCGCGAACGAGAGTTGGAACCCGGCGTGAAACACCTGGCGCGGATCGTAGAGCAGGATCAGGAACGCGGCCGCCGCGAGGGAGTTCAACAAATCCACCGGGCGGCGCAACGACCAGCCCAGCACGATCACACTCATCATGATGGTCGCGCGCACCGCCGAGGGCTGCCAACCCGTCACCGCCGTGAAGAACCACAGCAACGGGATCACGATCAGGCCCACCCATTCGCGGGGCACACGCACCAGTCGCAACAAGGCGACCAGAATGCCGGCGATCAATCCGATGTGCAGGCCGCTGATGGCAAACAGGTGCATGGTACCCGACCGCATGAACGGCTCCGAAACATCGTCCGTAAGCGCGGTCCGCCAGCCGAGGGTCATCGCCCAGAGCAGGTCCACGGCAGTATCCTCCGTCGGCAAACCCCGTTGCAACGCGGCCATCGCCCAATCTCGAAAACGTACCGTCAACGGAGTGGTGACGTCGCTCAAGACCCGCACATCGGACGGCCCTTCAAACTCCAGTTGATGAAAGATGCTCCGCCGGGCGAGGTGCGCGCGGTAGTCAAACATTCCCCGGGCAAAGGCCTGTGACGGAGTTCGACTCACTCCAAACACCTCGACCTCCTGCCCCAC
>CAYXDZ010000441.1:0-3414 GCA_964463815.1 uncultured Verrucomicrobiota bacterium
CGATGCCCGTGATCATGGTGCGGATTTCGGTGTTCTGAAGCACCTTGTCCAGCCGCGCCTTCTCGACGTTGATCAACTTGCCGCGGATGGGGAGGATTGCCTGAAAACGCCGGTCGCGACCCTGCTTGGCGGAGCCGCCGGCGGAGTCACCCTCGACAATGTAAAGCTCGGTGTTCTTCGGATCGCGATCCGAGCAGTCGGCCAGCTTGCCGGGCAATCCACCGCCCGTCAGCGCCGTTTTGCGGACGGCTTCGCGGGCCTTGCGGGCGGCCTCGCGGGCGCGGGCCGCATTGAGTGACTTGTCCACGAGTTTCTTGGCCACCCCGGGCGTGGCGTCGAAGTAACTCATCAATCCTTCGTACGAAACGGAGCCGGTGATGCTCTCCACTTCTGGTGAAAGAAGTTTCACTTTCGTCTGCGATTCGAACTTGGGATCGCTGTGCTTGATTGAGATCACCGCCGTCAAGCCTTCGCGCACGTCGTCACCGGTGATCTGCGGATCCTTGTCCTTCAACAGGCTGTTCGACTTGGCGTACTGGTTGATCGCACGGGTCAGCGCACTACGAAAACCTGAGAGATGCGTGCCGCCGTCCGGATTGTGAATCGTGTTCGTGTAACACAGCACCTGGTCGTTGTAGCTGTCGTTGTACTGGAGCACGACCTCGACGTGGACCTCCACTTCCTTGTCATCCGAGGCCACCTTGGTTTCCTTGATGAAGCTGATCGGGTCGGGATGCACGACCGACTTGCTCTTGTTCAACTGGCGGACGAACTCCACCACCCCGTCCTTGTAAAAATAAGTCTCCGTCTTTCCTTCGGCGCTTCGTTCATCCATGAACACAATCTGCAAACCGGAGTTCAGGAAGGCCAGTTCGCGGAGCCGTTGCGCAATGCGGTCAGCTTTGAACTCGATGGTGTCACGAAAAATTTCCGGGTCCGGCTTGAAGGTGATCAGCGTGCCCGTGCCCTGCGCCTTGCCGACAACTTCCAGCTTCTTGGTCGTCTTGCCGCGGGCGAATTCCATGCGATACACCTGCTCGTTGCGGCTGACCTCGACCTCGAACCACTCGCTCACCGCGTTCACGCACTTGGCCCCGACCCCGTGCGTGCCGCCGGAAAATTTGTAACCGCCCTGGCCGTACTTGCCACCCGAGTGCAGCGTTGTGAGCACCATCTCCACACCCGGCAGGCCGTACTGCGGATGGATGTCCACGGGGATGCCGCGGCCGTTGTCGCGGATGGAGATCGAACCATCGACGTGAATCGTCACCTCGATGCGCTGACAATAACCCGCCAGATGCTCATCCACGGAGTTGTCCAACACCTCCGAAACGCAGTGGTGCAAGGCCCGCTCATCGGTGCCACCGATGTACATGCCCGGCTTTTTGCGGACGGCTTCCAGCCCTTCGAGTTTGCCCAGTTGCGAGGCGTTGTACACGCCGCCATCCGGTGCTTTGGTGGAGGGTGGCGGTGATGAAAAATCGTCAGTAGGTTGATCCATAAGGTGACACTAAGCCCCTCGCTCGGACGCCCGAAATAGGAGTGCCAAAATACTAGGAAAACCAGCGCCTACACTCAACAGGTATTTGCGTGAATCTTGGCGCTGAACCGGGGGTTTTTCTCGTCGCCTACCGGCGCCGAAATCAAGTTGTCTCAGGTCGGCTCCCCGGACTTTGCCTGGCGCAGCAGCGTCTTGGCGCGGCTGATCCAAACGCGGTCACGCCGCCGTTGAAAGGTGGGCGAGTGCTCCTCGTCGGCCAGCGTTTCTTCCAGGATGTTGCGCGCCTTCGCCAACTCGCCGCGCTGGACGTAGAGCTCGGCCAACTGCACCCGGGCCCGGGGATAGGAATGATTCTCGAGCACGCGTTCCCAGAGCTGAATCGCCGAATCGTTGGAACCCAGTTTCATGTGGGTCTCCGCCAGCGCCATGAGGGTGTGGCCGTAATCGTGTTTGGGATCGCTTTGGGCGACCTTCTGCAACAGCTCCAGCGCTTCCTCGGGCTTGCCCTGGCGCAACAGGCATTGCCCGAGGTGCGCCTGGATGTCGGGATCGCCGCCGTCGCGTTCGAAGGCGGCGCGATACGCCGCCTCGGCTTTGTCGTACTTGCCCTGTTGGAAATAAATATCGCCCAGTTGCAGATGATGCTGGGCGTTGTCCAAGTGATGGATCTTGGCCTCGAGTTCACGAATCCGCCGCCGGTCAACCATGCCCGGCAGCTCGAAACCCGCGAAGGACGGCCCGGAGGCCTGCTGTCGGTAAACGAGGAAATAATAGAGAATCGCCGACAGCCCCCAGCTTTTCCATACGAAAAGCGCGAGCCCGATGAAGATGGCCCAGATCCACTCCTGGCGACGGATGGCATCGACCAGCATCCAGAACTGGAAGGCATACATCAGCAGGAGAAAAATGATGGTCGTTGGATCCATGAAACCGGCGGTGGCGACGGTAGAGATTCCCCGCGATTCCAGCAAACAAACTTTGGCGTCTGCGGCGGTGCCCGATATTCTTCCGCCATGCGTCGCACTCGCGAGCTTCGTCGGGCCTACAAGCTCATGCATGGTCATTACGGCCATCTTGGCTGGTGGCCGGGCGAAACGCCGTTCGAAGTGGCGGTCGGGGCCATTCTCACGCAGAACACCGCCTGGACCAACGTCGAGCAGGCCATCGCCAATCTGAAACGTGCGGACGTGCTGGAACCGCAAGCGCTGTTCGCCCTGCCGGCAATGGAGCTGGCCGATCTCATCCGCCCAGCCGGCTACTTCAACGTCAAGGCCCGGCGGCTGCGCAATTTCCTCCGGGTGCTCATCGAGAACTTCGATGCCTCGCTCGACCGGTTGCTGGCCGGCGACACGCCCACCGTTCGTGCCCGTTTGCTGGCGATCAATGGCATCGGCCGCGAGACCGCTGACAGCATCCTCCTTTACGCCGGTGTTCATCACAGCTTTGTGATCGATGCTTACACCAGACGCATCTTCGAACGGCATGGCTGGTGGCGGGAAGCGGCCGGGACACAACGGGCAACTTCCAATGCTCAACGCTCAAAGCCAGCGACTAAAGGCAACACACCCGAAACCTACGAATCCTTGAAGCAGCTTTGCGAAACCTCTCTGAATCACCAACCGGGGGTGCGGCTGGATTACTGGCGGGATTACCACGCGCAGTTGGTGATGGTCGGCAAGGACTTTTGTCGGCCGCGCGAGCCTCGCTGTGAGGAGTGTCCCTTGCAACCGCTCCTGGCGGGCCATCGTTGCGGACTTCGACGCCCATCCTTCAAGACAGCGCCAAAACCCGATTAATGCGGACTGAGACGGAATTTTCTTCGCTGGCCGGGAAAAGGATTCCGCTTTGTTTCCCGCGAATCGTCGGCTAGAACCCCGCCATGCAACCGCGCGCCGCGCTCGTCCAGCGCGACA
>CAYXDZ010000442.1:0-3399 GCA_964463815.1 uncultured Verrucomicrobiota bacterium
GATTTACAAAGTACATACTTTTCTTCGCAAATATTTTGATGCGTCTGCCCTGCCCGCGATCTCTCTTGCCGATGTGGAACCGGGACGGGCAATGTTTATCAGTCCAAGGCCAGCTATAAAACAGCGGGATGCGGTTCAAGCCGGCTGTTACTGCGAGGGGCGAAGATAGATGGCGCGGAGAAACAGGGCCGGGTCGGTGAAAAAAAGTTCACCATGGGCCGTTACTGGTTGATTGAAGTTGCCGTTGAGAAAGCCGGGGAAGGAAACGACACGCGCCGTCTCCCAGCCGGCGAAATCATCCGTGACTTCGATGGCCGCACTGTAGCCGCCGGAACCGGTCACTCGCAGTTGGCCCTGACCGCTGCCCACGTTCCCCACAGCAAGTTTGAGCGGTGCCAGCACGGCCACTTTCTGCGCCGCGTATTGCACGCGCCGGGAGCCCGGCTGTCCGCCCTGGATGCGCGCACCGAGACGGTAAATCCCATACGCCACCTGGTTCGCATCCAACGTCACGTTGCGAAGCAGGTTGGAAACCGTATGGATGCCGGTCGCCCCCAATGATTCCTGGCCGAGGATGATTTCGTTTCCATTCAGTTCGTTGGCATCGGGATCCAGGAAGAGTGTCCAGGTCGCCGCGGCACCGCTCTGATATTCCGCCGTGACCCTCAAATTGCCGGCCGGGTAAGCCACGTTCTCCTCGCGCGTGGCGAGTCCCGGTTCGTTCTGGAAGAGGAAGCGGCCGGGATTGGCCGCGCGCAGCTCGATCACGTTTGGCCAGTTGCCATTGTTGACCGGCAAGGCTTGTCGCGGGCTGAGCAGACCTTCGTTGATCGCGGCCGTCGCGGGTCCGGCGGGACGGTTGGTGGAAACGCGATCGCCACCGCCGATCCGGCTGTAGAGAAAGCCGGCTTGAAAACCGTTTGTTTCGCCTTCCGCAAACCACGTCGCGCGATCGGTGAAGGCCAGGAACTCCCCGCCATCGAAAGTCGGGTCCGCGAAATCAATCGTCCCGTGATACCACAGGTGGGTGTCGCTGTGGTTCAAGCTGTAGCCACCTGGCAGGTTGAGCAGTTGCCGGTTGTAAGCACCCAGTACGGGCTGGCCCTGAAGATCGATGCCGCTGCCGAGGTTCTGCCAGTAGTTGTCGGCGAAACGCACATTGGCGAAAACCACTGGCTGGGCATCGAGCACCGGACAGCCGATGGCCTCCAACGGATCAGCGGGGTCGCACGGATGCGGATCGAGCATGGTGAGTTGGTCCACCCAGACGCCCTCCGCGCCGAGCAGGCGCGTGAGCTCGCTGATGAGCGGCCCGCCCCGGCTGTGGCCGATCAGGTGGAGCGGGAACTCAGCTAACGCGCGGCCGTTCAGATCGGCAAGCAGCGCGGGATTCAACAAGGCCGGCGTCACCACTTCGGCGATCTGCGTCACCGTGAAGCGCGCCGGATAGATTTCCAGAAAGCTGACGAACGAGCCGGCCACCTTGGACCAGTCAAGCAGGAGGAATAGATTGCCGCTGTTGCTCGCGCCGGCCGGCGTGCCATCGAGAAATTCCGTGCTGGTCACGAACTGCCCGTTCGCATTCGTGGCCACGGTGAGCTGATAGATCGAGGCGTCCGCGCCGTGGAATGAAGTGTAACCGGCCATGCGATTGGCCATCGGCACGATCCACTCGTCCACACCGGCGTTGAAGCCGTGGGTGATCAGGGTGACGCGGGCGGCGTGGGTCGAACTGCTGCCCAGGACCAGCAGTAGCAGGCAAAATAGCCTGCTCAAAGAGCGCGGAAATTTGTTCATGAGGGCATGGTAATGAGCTGACTTCTCGGTGCCTGACCGCAGGGTAGTGAAGCCGCCGGTCACCGGTCACCTTTACAAATCTGCGGTCGGCCTGAACGGCAGGCCGCGTTCGCCGTTGAAAAGCCGGCGCAGGCGCCGGTCGCTGGAACTGGCTGGTCGCCGGATAATCTCCGGGGCGACCCGGTTGCCGGTCTCGCGCCGGGCGCGACGGCCTTTGAGCCAGTCCTCCCAGGTGATCGGTTCATTCATCGGAATCGTAGGGACTCCGGACTTGGAGAGCTTGGGCTTGTTCATGGACCAGTTGTTTTACGTCGTTCCAGTTTTTGTAGGCCTTATCTTGAGCGAGCCGCCTGACCTCGTCCCAATCCGTCTCGAACTCGCCCTGCAAGGCCGCTGCCAGCAGCTTCTTAGCACATTCCCGGGCGGGTGGATAGTCTGCCGGATAACGGGAGATCAGGACGCGTTCGACGATCAGCTCTTCAACTGGTGAAACGCAGACTTCCCCGGAAGGGCCGCGCAGTCTCCTCATGGGAGTCCGGGCAAGGTTCTCAAACTCCGCCAGCACATCCACGTACATTCCCGCCACCTGCCAGTTACGCGGCCCACCGACGGCCCCCAGCCGGCCCATCAATTCCTGCCGCGTGCGGATGTCCAGCCGGGCGGGCGAAATCAGGCACAGGTCCAGGTCGCCTGACACGTAGGCACCCTCCGTGTAGAATTCGATGGCCGAGCCACCCACCACCACCAGTTCCACGCCTCCCTCCCGGAAGACCGCGGAGACCAGACTGGCGAGCTTCAAATGTTTGAGCGTGGGATCACTCTCGGCCGTGATGTCCGTCAATGCCTCGCGAATAGCGTCCGCAGTCATGGGCTGGAGTCTGGTGTAAGCCTTGGCCACAGGCGAGCATTCAAACTGCGCGGGGATAAGTTGACCAGCGCCGGGTAGGCTCACGAACCGGGCAAGAGTGACTTAAGGAATGCGCACCCGGAACAACTCGCGCAACTGCCACGCGCGGTCGTTATCCGGCGTGATGTTCCATTCGCCATCCTGCGGGGTGAAGTCATAGACCCAGAGCGCGGCCAGCGGGATCGGGTGCTGCTCAATGAGCTTCAGCCAATGCGCAAACTTCTCGCGATTGGCCGCCGTGTCGGCTCCGGGCACGCCGAGTTCGCCGATGAAGAGTGGTTTGCCAATCAGGCGCGCGGCGCGCACCGCCCAGTCGAGCCGCCGGGCGTCGTCGTCCGCGTAGAGGCGCAGGCTGATGACATTCACCGGGTCGGGATGATCGGCGGCGAGCATCGCGGCGAACTGCTCCTCGGTGTCGGCCGCCCACGAGCGCTCGCGTTCTTGATGCCAGGCTGAGGGTCGCGGAAACGCATGTCCGCTCGTGATTGGCCGGCGCGGATCATGTCGGCGCACTTCCAGTGCGAACTCGCGCAAGGCGGTGCGCACCATCGCGTGGGTAAGTTCATCTTGGGCCGAGCGTTCGTGTGGGGTGCCGAGTTCCGGCACGACCGGCGGCCGGTGCTCGGCGGCGTTAGGCAGATCGGCGACGAGGTTGTATTCGTTGCCGAGTTCCCACATCCAGATGGCGGGCGAAT
>CAYXDZ010000443.1:0-3395 GCA_964463815.1 uncultured Verrucomicrobiota bacterium
TTAGATCCCTCAAAGCTGAACAAGGGGACACCCCCCGAGGGGGGTGCGCGGCGGCCGGGCAGCCCGCGCCGCTTTTCCCAGGCCCAACGCCTCCAGGTTGCCGCTCACCTTCGTCCGCCGCCCATACGGGTCATACTCATACCGCACCCGCACGGCGTTCGAGTTGTCCGTCAGCTCCCGCAGGTTCCTTAGGGGGTCCCGCGCGTAATACAGGTTGCCCACCCCGTTCCGCCACTCGCCGAACCCGTAAAACTCCTTCTGCACCTCGTCGCTGTTGTTCCGCTCCTTGGCAATCGTCCCGCCCACCCAAATCCAGGGTTTACGCCGTCCAAAGCTCGATTGAGCACGCGGCGGCGCTGGCGGTCTGGCCAAGGGGCGGAGCTGGTCGCACCAAAAACCCGCTTGCGGAATCGTAACCGGATCGTTTCTCTATTGCCCGCGCGAGGACTCCAGCCCGTACCGGTCGCCCACAAGGTTCCTGAATTGCGTCCGGGTGGGGATTGCTGGGTCGCTCCGGCACCCGTTTCATGCGGACGCTTTACAACTTCATCCTGACGCTCGGCATGATCCTCGCCGCGCCGTTCTACCTGCTTGGGCTGTGGCGGCGCGGCAACTGGCAACAGGGCTTCCGGCAGCGCTTCGGGCGTTACAGCTCCAAGGTCAAACAAGCCATCACGAACCGGCACGTCCTCTGGCTCCACGCCGCCAGTGTCGGGGAAGTGAACCTCGTCATCCGCCTGATCGAGGAACTCGAACAACGGCTCCCCAACCTCAAGATCGTGGTTTCGACCAACACAACCACCGGCATGGGCGAACTCCGCCGCCGGGTGTCCGCCCATGTCGAAAAAATCTATTTCCCGCTCGACCGGCGCAAGTGGGTCCAGCGCGCCCTCGGCACGATTCACCCGGAAGCCATCATCTTGGTTGAAGCGGAGATCTGGCCGAACTTCCTCTGGCGGGCCCGGGAAATGGGCGTGCCCACCTTCCTCGTCAACGCCCGCATCTCCGACAAGTCCTTTCCCCGCTATCGGCGCTGGAGTGCGGTGTTTCGCGGCCTCTTCGGCAGCTTCAGTCGCGTCTGCTGTCCCACGGAAGCCGATGCCGAACGGCTGCGCAAACTTGGCTGCCGGCCCGATGCCGTGCATGTCGTGGGTAACTTGAAGTTCGACACCGCGACCGCCGGCCGCCATCAACTCGACGCGCGGGCATTGCTCGACCAATTCGGCGTGCCGGCCGACGCACCGGTATTGCTCGGCGGCAGCACGCATGACGGGGAGGAAGCGGTGCTGGCGGAGATTTGGAGCCGGCTGCGCACCAAGTTTCCCGGACTCTTCCTCGTCGTGGTCCCGCGCCACCACGAACGGGCGCGGGAAGCGGGCCGCGCGGTGCGGGCGCAAGGTTTGAAGATCGCCTACCGTTCTGAACTCGACACTGGCCGCCGATCCGAGGGCCCGATTGATTGTCTGGTGGTGAACACCACCGGCGAACTCAAAGCTTTTTACACCGTCGCGACGGTGGTGTTCGTCGGGCGCACGCTCACCGCCAGGGGCGGTCAAAACCCCATCGAGCCGGCCACGCTCGGCAAGGCGGTGGTGTTCGGCCCGAACATGCAGAACTTCCGCGGGATCGTGCCGGAATTCCTCGCCGCCAACGCCGCCCGGCAGGTGAAGTCCGCGCGGGAACTCGAACAGACCATTGAGGAACTCCTTGCCGATCCGGCCCGCCGCGCCGAACTCGGCGCCAACGCACGGATGGTGGTGGAACGCAACGCCGGAGCCATCGCGCGCACCGTCGAGATCATCGCCGAGCGCCTGAAGGACGAGGAAATCTATGTGGCCGAGGCGCAGTGATCGCGCGCGCCTGCGGCGTGCTCAGGCCAGCAGCTTGCGAATCACATCCCCATGCACGTCGGTGAGACGGAAATCGCGGCCCTGGAAACGGAAGGTCAGGTCGGTGTGTTCCAGGCCGAGCAAGTGCAGGATCGTCGCGTGCAGGTCGTGAACATGACAACGATCCTCGACCGGTGAGAAGCCCAGCTCATCCGTCTGACCGACGATCACGCCCGGCTTGATGCCGCCGCCGGCGAACCACATCGTAAACGCGTCGATGTGATGGTTGCGGCCGGTCTTCTCGCGGTTCTCCCCCATTGGTGTGCGACCGAATTCGCCGCCCCAGATCACCAGCGTTTCATCCAGGAGCCCGCGCGCCTTGAGATCCTTCACCAGCGCGGCGCCGGCTTGATCCACGTCGCGGCAGACTTTCGGGAAATCCTCCTCCAGCGTCTCACCGGGGCCGCCGTGACTGTCCCAGTTCGTATGGTACAACTGCACGAAGCGGACGCCGCGTTCGACGAGCCGCCGTGCGAGCAGACAGTTGTTGGCGAAGGAAGGTTTGCCCGGCTCGGCTCCATAGAGCCGCATCGTGGCCGCCGATTCACCGGAAAGATCGATCAACTCGGGCGCGCTGCTCTGCATCTTGAACGCCATCTCGTACGAGGCGATCCGCGTGGCGATCTCCGGGTCGCCGGTCTCGACGAGGCGCTGGAGATTCAACTCGCGCACCGTGTCGAGCGCGCGGCGTTGCCGGGCGGCATCGATGCCCGGCGGGCTGGTGATGTTCAGGATGGGTTCACCATTGCCGCGGAAGGGCACGCCTTGAAACGTCGTCGGCAGGAAGCCGCTGCCCCAGTTCACCCCGCCGCCGCGCGGACCGCGTGGACCCGATTGCAGCACGACGAAGCCCGGCAGATCGCTGGCCTCGCTGCCGATGCCGTAATTCACCCACGCGCCCATGCTCGGCCGGCCGAACAATCCCGAGCCGGTGTTCATGAAGAGCTTGGCCGGCGCGTGATTGAAGAGGTCCGTCGCGCAGGTCATCACAAACGCGGCATCATCGACGATCGTCGCGGTGTGCGGAAAGAGGTCGCTCACCCACATGCCGCTCTGGCCGTGTTGTTTGAATTCGCGCCGCGAGCCGAGCAGCTTCACGCCGTGCGAACTGTCCATGAAGGCAAAGCGCTTGCCCTCGATGTAGCTTTGAGGGATTGGCTCGCCATTCAGCCGCGCGAGCGTGGGTTTGTAATCGAACAGATCGAGCTGCGACGGCCCACCGGCCATGAACATGAAGATGATGTTCTTCGCGCGCGGGGCGAAATGCGGCCGCTTCGGCGCGAGCGGATTGGTGAACTGCGGCGTGCCGGCAGCCCCCAGCTTGTTGCCGGACAGCAACGACGCCAGCGCAATCGAGCCCAGCCCCATGCCGCACCGGCTGAAGAACTGGCGGCGGGTTGAGCGCAGCAAAGGATGACTCGGCTCTTCAGTCATTGGCGTATCACTCGCGGGTAATGGTTTCATCCAGGTTCAGCAGCACACGCGCGACATTCAGCCACGGTTCCA
>CAYXDZ010000444.1:0-3381 GCA_964463815.1 uncultured Verrucomicrobiota bacterium
AGTCTGCCACCGCAGGAGATGGATGGCTACGACTTTATTTAATACGCTCTAAATTTGCCTGCCGGGCCCAACCGCACCCGAAACAACCATCCACTCACCGGCCACGCCGCCCAACCCCGCACGCGGACGCGCCGGCAAGCAATAACAGTCCCATCGCACCGGGCTCCGGCACCACCGTCACCGCCACCCCGTCAATGAATGGCCACGCCAGAGACGAGCCGTTGAAGAAGCCGAGCTCCGAAGTGGTTCCGGTGGCGACCGCCTCCAGACGATAGAAGGCCCATTCATCCCGGTTCGTCACCGGCAACAGTCCCAGGCTCACCCCGTCCCATTGCACTTCCACGCTCGTGCTCCCGCCTCCGCTGTCCCCCGTCACCGGCACCCAGTTGCCCGGCGCGATCTCAAACAACTGCCGCAGTCTCAGCCCGAACTCGATCGCATAACGTTCACCGGGAGTGGTGGCAAATTGTTGGTACAGACAGCGCCCCACGCTGCTGTGGCTGATGTCGGTGACGATGCCCACCGCGATTCCCTCGACCGGATTGGCCGACTGATTGTAAACGCCGTACGTCCCCTGCCAGCCGGCGAACTGGGCCTCGAAGCCCCCGTTGAGAATCAAGCTCCCCTGTCCCCTGGCCGGCAGCGCGAGTCCAAGCAGCAGGAGCAACCCCAGGCAGGCCCCCGTCGTCACTTTGGTAAGTATGGATCACATGCCATACGCACCGAAGCAGAAGGGGATGGCCCATCCCGGACAACGAAATTCTCCGGTCTGGTCAAGCTGGTAAACTGCGGTCGAGGGCGTGGCCAAACCGAAGGCGATCAGCCATGCGACGTTTGGATTCCAGACCGGGATATTCCGTCCGCCACACAACCCGGGCGGTGGTGGTAGTTCCGGACCAACCAATCAATCCTCAAAGTTCGACAGCGCGCCCGTCGGACAGGCTGCCACGACTTTGCCCGCGGTTTTCTGCAGGCCTTCCTCCAGCGATTTGTCGAGCGACACCGCGGCCTTCACCTCGAAGCCGCGGCCGACAAACGTGAAGCCGAAGTGTTCGCCTTCCTGCTTGGTGATCCGCACGCAGAGGCCGCACTTCACGCATTTTCCCGGCTCATAGACGACACCGGCGTCGCGGTTGAGCTGGGCGAAGGGCGCGCGGGTCTCGCCTTTGAAGCCTGACTGGCTAGCCCCGTATTCGTCACTATAGTTGCGCAGCTTGCAGTCGTGGTTCGCGCGACAGTCGCAGTGCAGACAGCGCCCCGACTCAGCCAATGCCTCGGCGTCGGCAAACCCGGCGAGTTCCCCATCGGCCGGTTGCACGCGTGGAATCTCCAATGCATGGCTGGCGAAGACCTGCAACTCCTCGGGCTGCAAGCGCCCCATCGTGTGGTTGTATTGCTCGACCAGGCCGGTGATCTCCTTTGCGTCGAGCAACTGGCTGACGCACGCCGCCATGGCCTTGGCCTGCTGGACCGACTTGAGGATCGGCAGGTCCTTCTTCAGCACCGTACCCCCGGCGAACACGCCTTCAATGACCGTCATCGCCGTCTTTGCATCGACGGCGACGCCCTTGGGTGTGGGCGGAATGCCCAGCGACGAAAGCGTCGCCACCGCCGCGCTGCCACACGCCAGCACGACGGCGTTAAATTCCTTCCGCAACTCGTCCATCGAAACCGCCTTGCCGATCTCGATTCCGGCCCGGACCTCGACCCCCATCGCGGCGAGCACGCGCAACTCGCCTTCGATCACCCAGTCGGGCAATCGCTCGCGGTCACACTGCTGGCGCAAGCGGTTCAAGGCGCCGGGCTCCTTCTCGAACACAACCGACGCGTGACCGTGCAATGCGAGGTAATACGCCGTGCCCAACCCGGTGGCGCCGGCACCAACGATGGCCACGCGTTTGCCGGAAGACGGCGGACAGGGCGGCACGTAAGGTTGAGCGCGCTTCAAATCCCAATCGGCAACATGACGCATCAGTTCCTGAATGGACACGCTTTCATCGACCTGCCCGCGGCGACAGCCCTTCTCGCAGGGCGCGCTGCACAGTCGTTCGAGCACGCCGGGCAAGGCCATGTCGCGGCGCAGGTTGGCGATGGCCGCCTCCATCTGACCCGCCTTGAGATTGCGGATGATCCGCGGAATCTCGGCGTGCAGCGCGCACAACCGCTGGCAGGGCGCCTCGCAGTCGCCGACGTGTTCACTGAGCAACAGTTCCAGCGTGGCCTTGCGGAATGCCCGGACTTCATCGCTCTGCGTCTCGATTTCCATGCCATCCGCTGCGCGCGCGGAACAAGCCGGCAAGGTGCGGCCCGTCTTCTTGTCCTTCACCATGCACACCATGCACGAGGTAAAGTGATCGTAGCCCTCGCGAAAGCAGAGCGTGGGAATCTCGACGCCCACCCGGTGCGCCGCCTCGAGCATCGAAAGGTTGCCGTCGCATTCGAGTTTGTGGTTGTCGATGGTCAGTTTCACAACGGGATGACTTCAATGGCGTTGACCGGGCACACCTGGCGGCAGATGTCGCACCGGGTGCAGGTCGGTTCCTGGATGACGTGATGATGATAGGGGTTCATCGGAATGGAATCGGTCGGACACATCTGGGCGCAGCGCGTGCAGCCGAAGCACAGGTCCGTGACGTGGTATTGCACGAGCGCCTTGCACTTGCGCGCCGGGCATTCGCCGCGGACGTGGGCTTCGTACTCGTCACGGTAATAGCGCAGGCTGGACAGCACCGGGTTGGGCGCGGTCTTGCCCAGGCCGCACAGGCTGCCCTGGGTGGTGATCGTGGCGAGCGTTTCGAGCGTGGCAAGATCCTCCTTGCGACCGCGGCCGGTGCAGAGGCGGTCCAGCACCTCCTTCATGCGCTTCGTGCCGATCCGGCAGTGGGTGCATTTGCCGCACGATTCATCCTGCGTGAAGTTCAGAAAGTAACGGGCGATGTCCACGATGCAGTCGGTGTCGTCCAGCACGACCATGCCACCGGACCCCATGATGGCCCCCACCGACCGCAGCGCCTCGTAATCGACCGGCGTATGCGCGAGCGAAGCCGGCACGCAACCGCCGGAAGGGCCGCCCATCAACACCGCCTTGAGCTTCCGTCCCTCAGGCACGCCGCCGCCGATGTCGTTCACGATCTCGTGGATTGTCATGCCCATGGGCACCTCGATGAGTCCGCCGCGCCGAACCTTGCCGGCCAGCGCAAACGTCTTCGTGCCCTTGCTCTTGTCCGTGCCATGAGCGGCATAGCTCTTCGCGCCGTGCCGGAAGATCCACGGCACGGAGGCGAACGTCTCGACGTTGTTGATGCAGGTGGGCTTGCCCCACAGGCCCGACTGTGCCGGAAACGGCGGACGGAATCGCGGCATCCCCCGCCCGCCTTCGAT
>CAYXDZ010000445.1:0-3375 GCA_964463815.1 uncultured Verrucomicrobiota bacterium
TCACCGGCCGTATCGTCACGGGAATGACCATCAACGGCGGCATTCCGGGCCCGACCTTGCACTTCACCGAAGGCGACAACGCCGTAATTCATGTCACGAACTCGATGGACGTTTCCACCTCCGTCCATTGGCACGGTCTTCTCGTCCCGCCCGATATGGATGGGGTCCCATTCATTTCGTTCCCCCCAATCAAGCCGGGCACTACCTTCACCTACCGTTTCCCGATCCGTCAGACCGGCACCTACTGGTATCATTCCCATTCAGGATTGCAGGAGCAACGCGGGGTCTTTGGCTCCATTGTAATCCTGCCGAAAGAGAAAAACCATGGCGAGGACCAGGAGCATGTGATCGTGCTCTCGGATTGGACGGATCAGCACCCGAAGGAAATCCTGCGCAATCTGCGGCGCGGTTCGGAATTCTTCGGCGTGCAGAAGAAAACCGCGCAGAGTGTTCTGGGGGCCGCGAAAACCGGCAAGTTGAGCGAGTATTTCCAAAGGGAGGCGATGCGCATGCCCGCAATGGATCTCGCGGATGTCGCCTACGATTCGTTTCTCGTGAATGGAAAACCCGCGGAAAACCTCGCCGCGAAACCCGGCGAAACCGTCCGGCTCCGGGTGATCAATGGCTCGGCCAGCACCTTTTTCCACCTGAGCTATGCGGGCGGTGCCATGACCATCGTCGGGGCGGACGGACAGCCGGTGGAGCCTGTGAAAATGATGAAGCCCATCCTGATCGGCGTGGCGGAAACCTACGATGTGCTCGTGAAAGTCCCGGCGGACGGAGCGTACGAATTCCGCGCGACCGCGCACGATGGCTCCGGCCACACCTCGCTCTGGCTCGGCTCCGGCGAGCGCCAGACTGCGAGCGATCTGCCCAAACCCTTCGTCTATGACACCATGATGGGTTTCAACTGGAAAAACGCCTTCGCGCTCACTCCCGCCGGCACGATGGGGATGCCCGACCGCGATGTGGACGCTGGGCAATTCGACCAGCCCGGAATGAACATGGATATGGACATGGGCGGAATGTCGCATGGCGGCAGCAGCAAAACACCCATGGCCATGGAAGGCATGGATCATTCCGGGATGGATCATTCGAAAATGAAGATGGAGATGAAAGACCTGCCTTCCATGCCGGAGATGGACAAGGACGCGGGGGTGAAACACAACCCGCCGAAGTGGTATGATTTCCTCCTCCGTGAAGATGCCGCGCACTCCCCGATGCTCGCCACCGACTCCATGATGTCGAAGGAGCGCCCGTTTCCTCCCTACAAAATGCTGCGGGCGGTTAAAAACACATCCTTCCCGAAGAGCGCCCCGCGCCGGGACTTCCGCCTTACCCTCGATGGGGATATGAACCGTTACGTCTGGACCATCAACAACCAGCCGGTCAGCCCGGACACTGACATTCTCATCCGCGAAGGCGAGGTGATCCGTTTCATCATGATCAACCGTACCATGATGCACCACCCCATGCACCTTCACGGCCACTTCTTCCGCGTGATCAACGGCCAGGGCGACCGCTCGCCGCTCAAGCACACCGTGGATGTCGCGCCGATGACCACGACGGTCATCGAGTTCATGGCGGACGAGCCGGGCGACTGGTTTTTCCACTGCCACCTGCTTTACCACATGATGAGCGGCATGGCTCGCGTGGTGGAATACGAAGGCTTCACCCCGGCTCCGGAAACCGCGGAAATCCGGGACGAAATCTATGCGAAATCAAATCCCTGGTTCTTCTACGGTCACGCCGATCTCCTCAGCAACGAGACCCAGGGAACCATCACCTTTTCCGATCCCCTGAACATCATCTCGCTGGCCTGGGAGGCCGGCTGGGCCCGCACGGAAGGCACCGCGTGGGAAGGCGATCTCACCTACGGCCGCTACTTCAACCGTTTCACCACGCTCTTTGCCGGGGTCTCTGCGGAGGGTGTGAATTCCACCCGCGAGGACGAGCGAGTGATCGCTGGCATCCGCTATCTGCTTCCCGGAAATTTCCAGTCCCAGACATGGATTGACGACCAGGGCGAGGCCCGGTTCATGTTGGAACGTGAACTCATGCTGACCCCGCGGCTGGGAATTTTCGGAGAAGTCGAGTATGACACCCGCGAGAAGTGGTCCTGCCAGGCGGGCCTGTCCTATGCGCTCACCCAATACCTGTCCACCACCGCGCTGTGGGATTCCAGCTATGGGGTCGGAGCGGGACTCACCATCAGATTCTAACCTCATGACTTCAAAAACGACAAAGCTTACGAGCAGCTCGCGTCCGCCTCGCCCGCGCGCCCACCCAACTCCGTCGAACTGGCTTCGGTCATCTCCGAAATCTCCGTCAGGGTAACACCCCATAGCCAAGTTGACTCCGCCGCCGCGAACTTAGGATATGAAGGGGACAAAAACATACCGAAACCCAAAACCAAAACCAAAACCAACGACCAAAAGCGCCGCGCCGCCGACCGGAGCCTCCCAGTCCCGCACCCGGGCCATACAATCCCCCTCCCCGAAAACGTCCCGGTCAGGGCAAGAAATGAACATCATGAAAATCCAGATCAACACCGATAAAAACATCACCGGTCGCGAAACTCTCGTGGCGCAGGCCGAGGCTACCATCACCGACGCGCTCGGTCATCTCGCGGAGCAGATCACGCGCATTGAGGTCCACCTCAGCGATGAGAATGGAGAAAAAACCGGAGGCCCCGACAAACGGTGTGTGATGGAAGCGCGCCTGGAAGGGCGGCAACCGATTGCGGTGACGGACGAGTCGGGCAGCCTTGATGCCGCCATCGCCGGTGCGGCTGACAAGTTAAAGTCTTCGTTGGATTCCAACCTCGGTCGGTTGAACGATCGTTAGGCCGGTTACAATTCAATTCGGCCCCGACGACCGCGACCGTTTTTCCAAACCGATGCAGGCATTGTTGCAGAAGGTAAGACAATCAAACTGGTGGCGGACCATCAAACTGGCCCGTGCGCGGTGGGCGGAATTGGATGGCGACCAGCGCGCCGCTGCGTTTGGCTATTACCTGCTGCTGTCACTCCTGCCTTTGACCCTGCTGGTCGTGGCCGCCGGGTCACTCTTCGTCGAGCGCGAAGTGGCGACACAAGCGGTCGTTGAGTTGGTCAATCACTACACGCCGCTGACCGGCGCACAGGAGCGCGAGGCGGTGGCGACCATTCACGAGTGGCTGAACGCGCGCGGCAAGATTAGTCTGACGGCGCTGCCGCTGTTGCTGTGGGGGGCGCTCAAGTATCTGCGCACGCTGATCCGGACCACGAACCGCGTCTGGCAGGCGCAAACTTACAACTGGTGGCGGTTGCCGTTGAAAAGTCTTGGCTTGCTCGGCATCACGGCCAGCGCCGGGTTGATCGGCATCTTCCTGCC
>CAYXDZ010000446.1:0-3357 GCA_964463815.1 uncultured Verrucomicrobiota bacterium
AGCCTTGCTCATGAGCCGCACCCGCATCCCTTTGCAGCGCCCGCCGGTCGCGTGGCTTTCCCAATTTGCGTGGCGGTGGTCCCGGCCGCGACTTCGACCGGAGGCTGGGTGGTCTCCGGGTTCATGCCATGCCGGGCCACCGCTGTCGCCACGAAGCAGCGCCGGTAGTTTCACCCTCAAACTGTTGAACCAACGCGCGGAAAGATGGCTCGCCCGCCGACGGCTGGATCGTCTGCCCGGCAATGGCCAGGCCGCCCGGGCGAGCCGCTTCCTGGAGAACCAACCATGAAACCCTCCCTGCGCACCTCGGTGATGATCGCCCTGCTGCAAACCGGTCTGCTCGTGCTCGGCATCCTCGCCGTCGCCGTGAGCAACCGCGTCGCCCACTCGCTGGGTTATCCGGACGTGCGGGACTTTCTGTTTTTCATGAACCACGGCTGGCTGTTGCTGCCGTTGCCCATCATCTGGATGGCGGTCGCGGGCAAGCTGCTCCTCGCGAAGGACGTTCGGGCCGGCCGCGAGACGCCGGTGTTCCTGAGCGGCATCACGCTGCTCGTGCTGCTCGCCGGGGCGCTGGCGTTGGACGCCGTCGAACCGTGGCGCGCGGAGAGAGCTGCACCCACGACGGTCGCGGAAGTCGGGGACTGATTCCAATTTATGCCCCGCCTCACGATTCACTTTGAACGGGCAGTTGCGTTCACGCTGCCCGTGGAAGCCAGGGCTGGTTGGTTGTCGGCGTTTGGGGCCGACGGGTTGGACCATCGCCGCCCGGCAACGGGCTGGCTGTGGGGGGAGGAGCGCGCCGCGGGCGGGGACCGGTTGGGGTTCACGCCCGCGGCGGTCGCTTGGGCGCAGAGAGTTGAAGATTTTTGGTGGTTTTGCGGTGCGTCGTCGGCTAGTTGTAAGCAGTTCTCCAATTCGAGTTGCGCCCCGCCGCCACGAGGCCTTGCGGGGTTGGACTCGTGGCGGAGCACAGGGTGAGTCGGGCTTCAACCATGCGTCATGAGCCGGTTCGTCAATCTTGAGCTGGGTGGCAACGAGGAGGAATTCTCGCGGCAGGAACGCGTTGTCAAAGACGGCGCGTATTACTATGCGGAAGCGACCTCGGCGTTTGAGAACCTGGACTTTGAGGAATCCCTGCGCCTCCACGGAAAAGTGCTGGAACACGATCCCGGCTGCGCCCCCGCCTGGACGGGCCAGGTCCGGGCCTTGATCGAGCTGGGAGAGTATCGCGAGGCGAGCGTGTGGGCGGACAAGGCGCTGGAGCAGTTCCCCAATGAAGCGGAATTGCTCGCCGCCAAGGCGGTCGCGCTCGGTCGCGCCGGGGAGTTCGGACCCGCGCTGGCCTTTTCCGACGCGGCCATCGAACAGCCCGGCCAGACGCCCTACGTGTGGCTCGCACGGGCGGACGTGCTGCTGGCCGGTCGCGAGCAACGCGCGGAATACTGTTTCGAGAAAGCTCTGGCGATGGCGGCCGGCAACTGGCTGGTCGCCTGGCTGGCGGCGCGCATCCGGTTCTTCCACCGCCAATTCCTCCTCGCCTTGAAACTCGCGCAACGCGCCGTGGAATGGCATCCCCAACACGCGCCGTGCTGGCTGCTGCTCGGGTGGTGCCAGCAGGAAATCGGCATGGTGGGGCCGGCCCGCCAGTCGCTCGAACAGGCGGCGCAATTGCGTCCGCGCTGGGCCGAGGTGCAGAAGGCCCGGCACGCGGTCGAGGACACGGGTTTCTTCCGCCGGCTGGCCGGTGGTGTGCGCAGCCTCTTTCACCCATGATCCCCCATTCCCTCAACCGCTTCCTGATCGCCGCGAACGAGTTCAACGCGTCCGATCTGCACTTCATCGTCGGCGTGCCGCCGTCCTACCGCGTGAACGGCGAGATCATCCTCGCGCAGGAGGACGCGCTCTCGGACCAGGACTTGAACGCCATGACGCGCGCGTTGTTGAACGACCAGCAGCTCGCCAAATTCGAGCAGGAATGGGAGCTGTGCATCTCGCTGCATCATCCCGAGGCGGGCCGGCTGCGCGCGACGTTTTACCGGCGCAACGGCCAGCCGGAGATTTGCTTCCGCTTCTGCGGCGACTTGATTCCCTCCCGCGAGGAACTGGGCCTGCCCGAGCGCTTGGACGAACTCGCGCGCAAGACGAACGGCCTGATCCTGATCACCGGCCCCACCGGCGCCGGCAAGACGACGACGCTCAATTATCTCATCGACCTGATCAACCAGGAGCGCCGCTGCAAGATCGTGACGATCGAGGATCCCATCGAGTTCGTGCATCGCAACAACCGCGCGATCGTGGTGCAACAGGAAGTGCTCACCGACACGAAGTCGTTCAATCGCGCGTTGATCCACGTGCTGCGTCAGGACCCGGATGTGATCGTGGTGGGCGAGTTGCGCGATCACGAAACCATTTCCACGGCGCTGACGGCGGCCGAGAGCGGGCACCTCGTCATGGCCACGCTGCATTCGCCCAACGCCGCGCTGGCGCTGGAGCGCATCGTCGGCGTCTTCGAGGGCAACGCGCAGCGGCAGGTGGTGCTCCAGATGTCGAACACCCTGCACGGCGTGATCTCGCAGGAGTTGCTGCCGGCGGCGGATCGCACCCGGCGGGTGCTTGCGTATGAACTGCTCGTGGCCACCAACGCCGTCCGCAGTTTGATCCGCGAAAATCAACTGCATCAGCTCGACAACGTGCTCCAGACCGGCGGCCGGGAAGGCATGGTGATGATGGACAACTGCCTCTACGATCTCTACTGCCGCTGTCTGGTCACCTACGACACGGCGATGACGCGGGCCCGCGAGCCGGAGCGCATCCGCAACCGCATCGACCGCAACCCCGCCCGCGCGTGATCGCCGTGACCCTCAGCCAGGCGTTCGGGCTCCTGATCATGCTGGCGCTGCTTGCGAGCGGCATCTGGGCTTATGTCCAACTGCTCAAGCGAAGCGAGGAACCGGGAACCATCGTCATCAAGACGCTGATCACTTTGGGCATGGTGGCTGGCTTCATTTTCTTCATCGCTCCCCTGGTCGCCGCTGGCGGACCCAGCGCGATCGGGGGGCTGCTGATCACCCTCGTGCTCAGTTTGATCGCCGCGATCCTCTGGCGCCACCACATCATCGAACTCATTTTGCGACCGTTCACGACGCTGTTCACCGGCGGCAGCGAGCCACCGGACCCCGCGCCGTTTTTCAGCATCGCCCGTGCGAAACGGCAGCAGCAGCGCTTCGATGAAGCGATTGAAGAAATACACCACCAATTGGAGCGGTTCCCCGATGACTTCAGCGGCCTGATGCTGCTGGCGGAGATTCAGGCCGTGAACCTCCACGACTTGAGTGGCGCGGCGGAAACCGTCGA
>CAYXDZ010000447.1:0-3354 GCA_964463815.1 uncultured Verrucomicrobiota bacterium
GCAGCTTCCTGCCCGGCTACGCGGAACTGGAAATCGTGAAGAAGAATCCCTTCGCCACGATCGACCAGACCGGCGTCGGCCAGCTCATGCAGATCGCCATCGAGAAGGGTCGCAAGACCCGGCCTGACATCAAGCTTGGTATCTGCGGTGAACACGGCGGCGAACCCGATTCCGTGAAGTTCTGTCACCGCATCGGCCTCGCCTACGTGAGTTGTTCGCCCTTCCGCGTGCCCGTCGCCCGCCTCGCCGCCGCCCAGGCCGCGATTGAAGAGAAGCGTGCCACCGCGAAGACCGCTTCCAAGGCGAAGAAGAAGTAAGTGGTTTAGGAAAGCGACAAGCCGCTCCGACAAAACGGAGCGGCTTTTTCTTTCTCACAACCAGATAAAGCCAGCTTCCTGATGACGAATGAAGTCGTGCGTTCCCGTCGCAACCCACCCCCGCCGGGGGCATTCTTATCGCATTCCCGCTGAAACCTTAAGTTTTCGTGGCGACCAGCCGATTGTCTGTGGGTTGATCCACATTTCAGCGCACGGAACATGTTGCCCTCAGCCGGGTTGTGGCATGAGAGGCGCTAAGTCTGGCACTTCATCAAAAACTAGATTCCCGATCATTCCATGCTCATGAAACGAAGTTCCCTCGTACTCATCTCGACCTTGGCCGCGCATTGCGCCGTTGGCGCCACCCAGGATCTGAGCGGCACCTGGCATCTTGACACCCTGGATTTTCCAACGTCCGTTCATTTCAATTACTCCCCGCCGGATGCGTTTCTCGTGGGGGGGCAGAGCTTCGGAATCGAACGCCTGGCCCCCGAATTGAGCGCCACCACGGTGAGCCTGCCTGGGGAACCGGATTTCGCCACTTACACGGCCGCGGGGGACGGTCTTCTGTTGGGAGTGGAACCCGATGGCTCCTTTCAGTTCCAGTTTAACTCGGGACGCGACGTCATGGTGGAGGTGCCGCTGGATAGGACCGAGGGATACTTCGCCGTCGGCGTGCGCGAACCGGCGACCCTGGCGCTTGCGGAGCTGGCCGGCACCTGGCAGGTCAACCAGATCGAGATGCCCCGGCAAATGACGTGGAGCAACCAGAGTCAGCAGCTTTCCGGAGGCGGTCTTTTCTTTGCTCACCGCGAGGAGCTCACGATTTCAGGCGACGGCACCGTTGCCGGCATCGGCACCATTTCCATTCAGGACAAGAGTATTCAACTCGACTTTGGAGAAGCCCCCGACCTGCTGCACATCAATGCCGCCAAGGACGTGCTGATTCAGGTGAAGAATGACCTGATTGACGAGGGGCAGCAGGCGATCCAACTGATGACCGTCGTTACGAAGAAACCGGCGAGCCTGGTGCCCGCCGATCTGGTGGGAAGCTGGCGGTTGAGCGAGATAGAGCTGCCGCCCGCGATCACGGTTTATCAGACTGACTTCGGCTCCGGCCCGGTGCCCGCCCTGAACAATGGCACGCGGTTCAGGGCCGAAACGTTTCTGGTCATCGTCAAGGAGAATGGCACCGTCGTGACGGAACGCGGCGAGCGCCTGGACTGGACGATCATTGACGGCAACGTGCGGGTCACCGCCCCAGACGACGAAATCATCTTCTCTGTGAACGCGAGCAAGAACCTCCTGGTCAACGCGGGTCAGGACGACGCTGGCGTCTGGCTGACCTTGCTCACCCGGACCCCTGAACCCGTGGCGCTGCCGGCTCCGGCGGTGAGCTTCGCGCCCCCGCAGAATGGAGCTCTGGAGCTCACCTGGGCAGGCGGCATGCTCGAAGCGGCGGAGTCCCCGGTCGGACCCTGGATTCCTCAGCCCGACATTCGCAGTCCGTTCCAAGTCGAGACCCTCGGCTCCGGCCGCTTCTACCGCGTGGTGCAACCCGAGTGACGTTCCGCCGCCGAAGTCGCGACCACGCTTTGAGTTGAGTTGGTCAACAATCAGGCGCAAGCCGGCAGAGGTTTCAACTTTGGCCAAATTGGAAGCACGCATAGCCCGCGACGAATCAAGCAGCCGCTCTGGGAAACGGGAGCGGCTGTTTGCTGTTCTACCAACTACAATTGACTGAGCCAGGTGGTTTGCCCGATGCGCCAGTTCGAATCACAGCGCACCTCAGCCAACCTCCAACACCTGAAGCGGCAATTGTCGTGCGTCGCCATGCCGGTTCCGTTAAACGAGACGGCGTGACCGTGAATGTCCGACCAATCCTCTTTGTGCGCGATTTCTAACATGGCTACTTTGGACTCTCACGCGGCCCTGCCTGAAAAGACCGCCCTTTCCGACTTCGATCCGGCCACTCTTGCCCGACAGTTCGCAGATTGGGGCTACAAGCCTGGCCACGCGGCGCATGTGTTGCGGGCGTTCTATGCCGGCGACTTGGAAACCAAGATGTCGGCCGCACGAAAATTGCCTGATGGGTTGGTCGAACGGTTGCGCGCGGAGTTCGTTTCCAGAACGGCGACGCTGGCGGCACGTCAAGTGGCTGAGGATGGCACGACGAAGCTACTGCTCCGGCTCAACGACTGCCGTACGGTGGAATCGGTGTTGATGCCGGACTTTCGCCCGGATCGTGCGGCGGGCTGCCTTTCCTCGCAGGTGGGCTGCGCGATGGGTTGTGACTTTTGCGCGACGACGAAGACAGGGTTCGAGCGCAATCTCACGGCCGGCGAAATCGTGGAACAGTTTCTGGCCCTGCGAGGTGAAGCGAATGCCGTCGGGCGCAAACTTCAAACCATCGTCTTCATGGGCATGGGCGAACCGTTGCTGAACTTGACCGCGGTGCTTACGGCCGTGCGGCGGATCGCCGACAATTCGCTCGGCGCACTGGGCTGGCGGCAGGTGACCGTCTCGACCGTCGGCATCGTGCCGGGCATCGACGCCCTCACGGCCACGGGCTTGAACATAAACCTCGCGATTTCCCTCCACGCACCGGACGACGCGACACGCGAGCAGCTGCTGCCGACAGGCCGGCGCTTTCCCATCGTGGACATCCTGGGGGCTGCGGATCGTTTCCAGGCCCGCCGCGGCCGGCCGGTAACGATTCAGTATTGTCTGCTCGCCGGGGTGAATGATTCGCCGGACCACGCGCGCAGGCTCGCCGAGTTGCTCGGCGTGCGGCGCATGCATGTCAATCTGCTGCGCTACAACCCCACCGGCTTGAGCCTGCGCGGCGTCGCCTACGAACCTTCCTCCGACGAGACCGCCGAGGCGTTTGCCCAAGTGTTGCGGGCGCGAAAACTGGTTGCGCACTTCCGCCGTTCACGCGGTCCGGATATTGATGCGGCTTGTGGTCAACTGCGACAGCGCACGGAGACCGCCAGCCCGGCAGTGAACCCAATGTTGGCGACGAAAGCCCTGGCGA
>CAYXDZ010000448.1:0-3346 GCA_964463815.1 uncultured Verrucomicrobiota bacterium
TTCCTTTGATTTCCGGCTGATGGGTATTTTCCGCGAGGGCGCGCTGCTCGACTCCACGACCTCCGACGAGGTGGTGAACGCGGGCGATCTGTTGTTGGTCCAGGGCCGCACGGAAGACCTGGACGTGCTGCGCGGCCTGCAACAACTCGAACGCGTGGAAGACGCCACGCCGTATCTGGGAGTGCTGGACGAGGGCCAACTCGAGATGATTGAAGCCACGCTTCATCCGCACGCCCGGATCGAAGGGCGGACCGTGGCTGACCTCAAACTGGGCGAGCGCCTTCGCGTCCTGGTATCGGCCATCTGGCGCAACGGTCGGGCGTATCGCTCGGGTGTGGGGGCCATGACGTTACAGCGGGGCGACGCACTGCTCATTGTCGGCCCGCGGGAGAGATTGGCGGCGCTTAACGGCGAGGCCGACCTGATCATTCTAAACCCGGTGCAGGCGCGGCCAGTGAACGCGAGCAAGGCGCCGCTGGCAGCCATGCTGATGGTGCTGACGGTAGGGGTCGTTATGCTCGGCTGGCTGCCGATCTCCATCGCCGCGGTGGCGGGCGCGACGGTGATGGTGCTGACCCGGTGTCTGAACATGGAGCAAGCCTACCGCGCCATTGACTGGCGCTCGATTTTCCTGATCGCGGGCATGCTCCCGCTGGGGATCGCGATGCAGACCAGCGGCGCAGCGGAATACCTTGCCAGCGCTTTGCTCGCGGTGCTCGGGCCTTACGGACCGTGGCCGGTAATCGTTGGATTGTATGCCGTGACAGCTCTCGGCACGCTGATCATCCCGACTGCGGCGCTGGTGCTGCTGATGGCACCCATCGGGTTGTCGGCCGCCGGCGATCTGGGCATCTCGCCGCTGGCGCCGGTGATGGCCATCGCGATTGCCGCCACCAGCCTGGCCAGCCCGGTATCGCATCCGGCCAATGTGATGGTCATGGGCCCAGGCGGTTACCGCTTCGCCGATTACCTCAAGATCGGCCTGCCGCTGACTCTGGTGGTGTTGGTGGTGGCGCTACTGCTGCTCCCCTGGGTCTGGCCGTTGTAGATTTCCCACGCACAGCGTTTACCTGATTCAAATCCTTACATGAAAACAAAATCCCAAGCCCCGACAACCGACCACGGCCAGGCCATGGCGAAATACGACAAGCTCCCCGAGGAAACCAAACGCGCGTTGGAACTCAAGCAGCAGGCGGAAAAGGCCGCCGGCGCCAAAATCCAGAAAAAGATCCGCAAACATTCCCGCGCCAAGTGAACGGTCGCCAGACGCTGGTTCGCCAACACGTTTGCGGACGTGCGCCAGTTCGTGACCGAGACGGGCGTATAGGCGGTGAGTTAAACCCGTGACCCGATCTCAACCCATACCAATTTATGAAATCCGACACTGAGAGACCCTACACGATCGAGCGCCCCCACGCTCTGCCGGGCGACGAGGTGCTCGGCAAGCTCGAATGTTCACCCGGCGGATTGAGCGCCGCCGCCGCCGCCAAGCGCCTCGAAGCCGTCGGGCCGAACCGGCTGCCCGCACCACCCAAGGAGGGTCTGCTCAAGCGCTTCTTCAAGCACTTCCACGACCTGCTGATTTTCATCCTGATCGCTGCGGCGGGAGTCACCGCCCTGCTCGGGCACTGGGTGGACACCGGCGTCATTATGGGCGTGGTCATCATCAACGCCATCATCGGCTTCATTCAGGAAGGCAAGGCCGAGCAGGCGCTCGAGGGCATCCGCAAGATGCTTTCGCTGCACGCCCACGCCCGGCGCGATGGCGAGTGGGCGGAGATTGAAGCCGACGACCTCGTGCCCGGCGACATTGTCCGCCTCAAATCTGGCGACCGCGTGCCCGCCGACGTGCGACTCATCGAAGCGAACAACCTCCGCATCGAGGAATCCGCCCTCACCGGCGAATCCGTGCCCACCGAGAAAACGACCGAACCTGCCGCCGCCGACGCCGGCGTGGGCGACCGCTACGGCATGGCCTATTCGGGCACGATGGTCGCCGCCGGCCGCGGCACGGGCGTGGTGACCGCCACCGGTGCGGCCACCGAACTCGGCCGCATCATCAGGATGATTTCCGAGGTGCAGACCCTGGCCACGCCGCTCACCCGGCAGATGAACCGCTTCGGCAAGATCCTCTCCATCGCAATCGTGGGCATGGCCGGCCTGATGTTCCTGACGGGCTGGCTGCTGCACGATTTCACCACGGGTGAACTGTTCCTCGCCGCCATCGGTTTCGCAGTGGCCGCGATTCCCGAAGGGTTGCCCGCCATTCTCACCATCACGCTCGCGCTGGGCGTGCAGCGCATGGCCGGGCGCAACGCCATCACCCGCAAGCTCAACGCCGTGGAAACGCTCGGCTCGGTCACGGTGATCTGCTCGGACAAAACCGGCACGCTCACGCGCAACGAAATGACCACCCGCCATGCGGTCACCCGCGCGGGCCGTTACGATGTGTCCGGCACGGGCTACCAACCTGATGGCAAAATCACCCGCGACGAACAGGACGCATCGTTGGATCAGCACGCCGACCTGCATGCCCTTGTCGAGGCGATGGCCGTGTGCAACGACTCGGAGATCGCCGAAGAGGATGGCCAGTGGAAGGTCACGGGTGAACCGACGGAAGGCGCGTTGCGCACGCTGGCCCGCAAAGCGGGGTTCGAGGGCAAGGACTACGAGCGCGTGGCGGTGATCCCCTTCGAGTCGGACAACAAGTTCATGGCCACGCTCAATCGCGTGCCCGGCGGCGGCGCGCGCATCCTGCTCAAGGGCGCTCCGGACCGCCTGCTGGATCGCTGCCCGCAGCAGCGCGGCGAAGGCGAGGCCGTCGAACCGCTCGACCGCTCATTCTGGGAACAGCAGATCGAGGAACTCAGCAATCAGGGGTTGCGCACGCTGGCCGCCGCCGCGTGCGACGTGGATGGGGGCAAGCGCGATCTCACCCTGGATGATCTCGGCCAGGACATGGTGTTTATCGGCTTGGTTGGCATCATTGACCCGCCGCGGCCCGAAGCCATCAAGGCCATTAAAACCTGTCGGCAGGCCGGCATCCGCGTGAAAATGATCACCGGCGACCACGCGGGCACGGCGAAGGCCATTGGCCGCGAAATGGGCATCGGCGACGGCAAGCACGCGGTGACGGGCGCGGAATTGGAGGCGGCCTCGGATGAGGAGATGCGCCGTTTGGTGCGCGATAACGACATTTTCGCGCGCACCAGTCCCGAGCATAAACTCCGGCTCGTGACGGCGCTCCAAGCGAACCACGAGGTCGTGGCCATGACCGGCGACGGCGTGAACGACGCGCCGGCCCTCAAGCGCGCCGACGTGGGCGTGGCGATGGGCATCAAGGGCA
>CAYXDZ010000449.1:0-3338 GCA_964463815.1 uncultured Verrucomicrobiota bacterium
TCCTCGATGCCGACGAACTTCGGCAGGCTCGCGACCAGCCACACGCAGGCGGCGATCACCAGTGGCAAACTGGCGCCCTACGGCGGCCAGAATTTCGCGTTGGTCACGTGCCCTTGCGCCGCCGTTTGCGGTCTTGAAAAGTGACCGGCACTCCCTCTTAATGCCGGGGTTCCAAGACCATGTGCTGCATTCAGCTACATTTCCCTTTGAGCGCGTCCGGCCGCAACCGGCGTTCGGTGATCTGTTCCCTCCTGGGTCTGCTGGTGTCGACGCTTATGGGAGTGTCCGGCGGGGTGCAGCCCGTAGAACCTCACTGGGCATTTCAACCATTGGCAACCGCGGAACAAATCGGAGTTTCGGCAGCGCGCTCTTCCGGATCGCCCATCGATATCCTGGTTCAAGCGCGGTTGAAGAGGCATGGCTTGAAGACCAACGGTCCGGCCGACAAGCACACCCTGATCCGCCGGGCCAGCTTCGACCTGACGGGGCTGCCCCCGACGCCGGAGGAAATTGACAACTTCGTCAGGGATCCCAGCCCGGTCGCTTTCCCGAAGTTGATCGACCGCCTGCTGGCTTCGCCGGCGTACGGCGAACGCTGGGGACGTTACTGGCTCGACTTGGCGAGGTATGCGGATTCCAACGGCGCGGACGAAAACATGGCGCACCCCAACGCCTGGCGGTATCGCGATTACGTGATCCGCTCATTCAATCAGGACAAACCCTACGACCGGTTTCTACGCGAACAACTTGCCGGCGACCTGCTTCCAGCCAGCGGTGATGCGGCGGCGGATATCGACCAACTGATCGCCACGGGCTTCCTCGCTCTCGGTCCCAAAATGCTGGCCGAGCAGGACAAGGAAAAGATGCTGATCGATGTCGTGGACGAACAAATCGACGTGGTGAGCCAGACATTCATGGGCCTGACGATCAGTTGTGCCCGCTGCCACGATCACAAGTTTGATCCGGTTTCCCAGCAGGACTACTTCGCGCTGGCGGGCGTCTTCAGCAGCACCAAAACAATGGCCAACACCAACCACGTTTCACGGTGGGTGGAAACCGTGCTCGAACTGCCGGGCAACGACCAGATCATCGCGGAGCACGAACGCCAGCTGACTGCCAGGAAGACCGAGCTCGCAGCGGTGGAAGCGGAGGAAAAATCCGAGGAGCGGGACAAGCGGCTGAAGGAATTGAAGGAGCAGCTCAAGAAACTGGAATCCGACAGTGCGCCCCTGCCGAAGGCCATGACGGTGAAGGAAGGCCAACCGGTGGACCTGGCCGTTCATGTTCGGGGAAATCATCTGTCACCCGTGGACACACCGACTGCGCGCGGCGTAAACGGACTGTTCTCGGAGTGTCTCTCTTCGCCAACTGTCGGCAGCAGCAACAGCGGCCGGCTGGAACTGGCTGAGTGGCTGACCGATCCCCGGCATCCGTTGACCGCGCGGGTCATGGTGAATCGCATCTGGCAGGGGCATTTCGGTTCCGGCCTGGTGAGGTCGCCCTCGAACTTCGGCCTGCGCGGCGAGCCGCCAACCCATCCGCAACTGCTGGACTGGCTGGCGCGGGAGTTCATCTCGACCGGATGGTCGGTGAAACACATGCACCGGACCATCATGCTCTCAGCGGCCTACCAGCGGAGCAGCCAGGCCGATCCCGCCCAGACGGTCGCCGATCCGGACAATAGTTATCTCGCGCGGCAGAACCGTCGCCGGCTGGAAGCGGAACCGATCCGCGACGCGCTACTCTTTGTCTCCGGCAGGCTGGATCAATCCGGCGATCGCTCACTCGGCAAACTGGAGACCAACAAGGAGTATTACCGCGCTGAAAAGGAGAGTTTTGAGAAGTTGACCCGCGCCGTCTATCTCCCCGTGGTCCGGGCCAACGGTTACGAAATGTTCGCGACGTTCGATGCGGCTGACCCGGCGGTGCATCATCAAAAGCGCGCGACGACCATCGTCCCCAGCCAGGCGTTGTTCATGTTGAACGGTGAGCTCGCCTTCAACGCCGCCCGCGATCTGGCCGCCGGCATCACCGAAAATCCCGCAGTGGAAACGGAGGCTCGTTTGAACGATTTATATCTGCGGCTCTTCGGTCGCCCGGTCCGACCCCAGGAAGCGGAGCTGCTGCTGGGAGAATTCCAGGCCGACAACGAAGAAGGTGCCAACCCCACGATCGCGGATTGGGAGCGCATCTGTCGCGTGCTGATCGCGGCCAACGAGTTTGTGTACGTGAATTAAGCGATGAACCAGCTTTGCCACCATCGACTGCAGCACCCGCTGACCCGGCGGCAGATGCTCGCGTCGTGCGGGATGGGCTTTGGCGCACTGGCCCTGCGGGGCATCCTGAACGCAGGCACGTCGCCGGTCAGTCCGCTCGCCGCGAGGCCACCCCACCTCCCCGCGACGGCCAAGCGGGTGATCTTCCTGTTCATGCACGGCGGGCCGTCATCGATCGACACCTTCGACTACAAGCCGCGCCTGCAAAGGGACACCGGCAAGCCGCTGCCCTTCGCCAAACCGCGGGTGCAATTCGCCCAGACTGGCAACCTGCTCGGCAGCCCCTGGGAGTTCCAGCAACACGGCCAGTCCGGTCTGTGGGTGAGCAGTCTGTTTCCCGAGGTGGCGCGTTGCGTCGACGACCTGTGCGTCATCAAGTCGATTCACGGTTCGAACGAGGCGCACGGCGGCGCGTTGCTAAAGATTCACACCGGCTCGGACACCTTTGTTCGCCCGAGCATGGGCGCGTGGATCAGCTACGGACTGGGGACCGAGAACGAGGGATTGCCGGGTTTCATCACCATGAACCCGACGATGGGTCACGGTGGGGTGCAGAATTTCGGTGCCGCTTTTCTCCCGGCGATTCATCAGGCGACCCGGATCGGTCAGCGTGGATCGAAAGTGAAGGAGGCGGAGATCGCCAATCTTCACAACGAACACCTGCCGCTGGAACAACAACGCCGCGAGCTGGATCTCCTGCAAAGGATCAACCGGATGCAACTGGAGCAAACCGGTGCCGACGCCGAGCTGGAAGCCCGGATCGAGTCCTTCGAACTCGCCTTCCGCATGCAGATGGAGGCGCCCGACGTCCTGGACCTCGGTCGCGAAAGCCAGGCCACCCGCGATCTTTACGGCATCGATGCCGGCCCCACTGACGCCTATGGACGGCAATGCCTGCTGGCGCGGCGCTTCTCGGAAGCCGGCGTCCGGTTCGTGCAATGCACCCACGGCTATTGGGATTCGCACAGCAACCTCGAAACGGAACACACCAAGCTCTCGGCTGAAGTGGACAAGCCGATTGCCGGACTTCTGAAGGACCTGAAGTCGCGCACTGACGGCCTC
>CAYXDZ010000450.1:0-3333 GCA_964463815.1 uncultured Verrucomicrobiota bacterium
AGATTAGTCTGCGCCACTTCAGGTGGGCGACCCGGCTGGTGCGATTGCTTTAGTTCAATTCCTGAATCCGGATGCGCCGGTACTCGAGTTGGCCGCGATCGCCTTCGAGACCGATGGGGCCGCTCGCGGGAATCTGATACGCCGCTTCCAGCACTTCCCCGTTGCACGTGCAGTGGGCGACGTTGCCCTTCACCGTGATGACGAGCTCGTTCCAGTCCTGCGGTTTGTAGTTCTTCAATTCCTGGTAGGGTCCGGCAAGCGGGAAGTCGCGCACCTGAAGCTGGCGGCCCCGCAGGAACAGCCCGCTGTCGGCAAACGGGGTCGCGCGAAACTCCAGCTTGAGCACGAAGTCCCTGCCGAACTCGCGCTGTGTCCAGAGCTGCTGAATCTTCCGGCCCTCGGGTGGCGTGGTGACCACCAGGCGGCCGTTCTTCGCGAGGTAACGACCGTCATCCGTCACAGACTTGCCATCGAAGTTCCTGGGCTGGTCGTAAAACGGCCACGGCGGCGCGTTGGGATCACTCCGGCGCCAGTTGGTGGCGGCGGTCTTGTCTGCCTCGGGCGTCACGCGATAGCCCCAGCCCGTGAGATCCCGGCCGTTGAAGAGGCTCTCAAAACCGGCCTCGGGCGTGAAGCTGTCCGGAGCGACGGCGAGCAACCCCAGCGTCTCCAGCACCGGCCGGATGGCGGCGGCCCATTTCACATAGCCCGCGTCGTTGGGATGCAGGAGATCGGGAAACTCGGCCGGCTTGGCGTCACCTTGTTCATCGGCAAAGAGCACCCACGTTTCCAGCATGGTGACTTGTGGATCCCCCTTCACGGCGGCGGCGTACAACTCGTTGATGCGTTTGATCTGATCAGCCGGGCGTTTCTTCGTGGCGGAGCTGGGCATGACTTTGTTCAGAACAACCGGCATCGCGGGGTTGTGCGCCTTCAACTTCGCGAGAATGAGCTTCAAGTTGCCGGCGATGGTTTCGGGGTCGGCCTGCTCCTCCAGATCGTTGGTGCCGATCAGCAGCACGACGGCGGCGGGCTTCAGGGCCAGCACGTCTTCGTCGAGCCGGATCAACACGCCGCGCGTGGTGTCGCCGCTGATGCCGCGATTGGCGACCTTCATGCCGGGGAAGGCGTTCTGCAGATTGTCACCCCAGCCCTGCGTGATTGAATCGCCGAGGAACACAACCGCCCCTTGATCGCGCCCGACCTGACCCGCCCACGTCACGCGGCGCTGCGCCCAGAGGTTCTTGAACCAGTCGTAACGGCGGATCGGCCCGGCACCCGGCAGGCCGTCATCCGTGGCGGGGATTTGAAAACGCGCATCGTTCGCAGAAGGCGCGGCGGGCTGAGCCGCCAGCCCACCGGGCAGCGCGAAGAGTAAGCTTAGAAGAAGCAGACAAGTGGATTGTTTCATAGGTGGAATGCAGTATGGGATGGACCCTGACGACTCAGCCGTTTCCTGGCGAGTTGATAAAATGTCACACCAGCGGAAACAGTTTGGCCAGGATCATGGTCACCAGCAGTCCGGTGCAACCCATGATCGTGAGCATCACCGAGAAGGTCTTAAACGTCTCGGCCTCGGTGAAGCCGCTCATCCGGCCGATGATCCAGAAACCGCTGTCGTTCATCCACGGCACGAGTTTTGAACCGCAGCCAATGGCGGCGGCCAGATACACGGGATGGAAACCGAGCTGTGTCGGATCGCCAAACCCTTCGAGCACCCCCACGGCGGTGATCATCGCCACGGTGGCCGAGCCTTGCGCGGTGCGGATCAACGCGGTCACCAGGAACGCCAGCGGCAGCGCGCCAATCTTGAACGCCGCCGCCAGTTCCTCGATCCGCCCACCGATGCCGGTCTGTTGCAGCAATCCGCCAAACGCGCCCCCGGCCGAAGTGATGAGGATGATGACACCGCCGCTCGCCAGCGCGGCCTGCACGGCGGCGGAGAGTTGTTTCGCATCCTTTCGTTGCTGCCAGCCCAGGGTCAGCAAGGCGATGGCAGCCGCGAGCATCAACGCGATGTTCTTGTCGCCAAACCAGCGGAAGAAACCGAGCACCAGCGCGAAGGCTCCGGACTGATCACGGTCGGCGAACAAACCGCTCAACACGGAATCACCGCTGATCAACACGAGCGGCAGCAGGACCGGCAGCCAGGCGAGCCACAGGGGCGGCAGTTCGCGATCGGGTCGTTCCGCCTGCACGCGGAGGGACTCCAGTGAAACATCCGTCGATTCCCGCAGCGGGATCGGCCAGCGGCGGTTTGCCCAGCAGGCGTAGGCAAAGCCTGACATCATTGCCACCAGCCCAATGACCAGCCCGGCGAGGATCATGTGCCCGACCTCGACCCCGAGGCGGTTGGCCACAAGCAACGGGCCGGGCGTTGGCGGCACCAACGAGTGGGCCATCGTCGTGCCGGCAATGGTCGAAAGGATGAGCAGCGGGTAGTTGCGTTGCAGCCGCGCGGCCATCGCCTTGGCCAGCGGGATCAACAGGTAAAAAACCGTGTCGGCGAAGACGGGGATGCCGAGCATGAAGCCGCTGCCGAGAAACCCCACCGGCGCACGGCGTTCGCCCAGGCACTTCAAAGCGGAACGCACGATGCGATCTGCCGCGCCGGAATCGAGCAGGCACTTGCCGATGATCGCCGCCATTGCGATCAGGATGCCGATGCCGGTGACCGTGCCGCCGAACTCCTTGGCGATGCGTGACCCGACCGAAGCTTCCGCGTCGGCCCGTGCCTGTTGCTCGGTCCGCCCTTTCGAGATCGCGTGTGCTTCGAGGGCCGCTTGCGGAGTCAACACGCCCACCACCAGCGTGCCGAGCAGCAGCGCGAGGAAGGCGTGGAGTCGCAACCAGAGAATCCCGCCCACCACGACCACCATGCCGGCCGCGAGAATCCAGAGTGGATCAATCATCGTGGCCGGTTGGGGGCGGAGGGTTTCATGCCACGCTCAAGGATTGCCCGTTGTGCTGGGGTCCAAGCTCGAGCAGGAACGGCACGGCGCGTTCGGCCCATTTTTCGGGTGTCGGATACGCCGCCGCCTCGCCACCGAGGCAGCTTTGCAGCATTTCCGTGTTGATGACGCCGGGGTTCAGCGGCACCGCCGCCAGCCCGCGCGGCAGTTCCTCGGCGAGCGCTTTCGTCAGGCCTTCAATGGCCCACTTCGTCGCGCAATACGGGGCGACTTCGGCCGAGACCGAGCGACCCCAACCCGAGCTGAAATTGACGATCACTCCCCGGCCGCGCTGGATCATCGCCGGGGCGAAGTGGCGGATCACGTTCGCCACGCCCTTCACGTTGATGTCGATCACCCGCTCAAACTCGCCGGCGGAAAT
>CAYXDZ010000451.1:0-3328 GCA_964463815.1 uncultured Verrucomicrobiota bacterium
TGCGGCTCGCCCTCCGCCGCGTCCGTTCGCGCCACGCCACGCGGATTCAACTGCGGAACTTGAAGTAGATGGTGTCTTTGGCGGCAAGCAGGTCACCGAGAGATGGTTGATGGCACGGGCCCGGGAAAACTGTCAGGGCATATTTTGGAAGGGCGGATTCATCCGCCGAGTGTGCGGCTCTTGATACGGCCGGTCGGGGCGGATGAATCCGCCTATCCACCTCAGCGGCACGCGCGAAACTTGAAGGTGTCGACGTGCGATGCTAAAGAGCGGCGGTCCCGGACGCCGCCATGCTGTTCAACTCCACCGATTTCTTTGTCTTCTTCGGCGTCTTCCTGCTGGCGTGGTTCCTCGTGCGTGACCGGCTGGCCGCGCGCAACTGGTTACTGGTCGTCGCCAGCTACATTTTCTACGCGTGGTGGGATTACCGGTTCACCGCGCTGCTGCTGTTTTCGAGTTTGGTGGATTACTTTGTGGGCCTCGGAATGGGGCGGGGGGAATGGGCGGTCAGAGAACGGAGTGATGGAGTTTTGGAGAAGGGGAGTGTTGAGCGTCAGTCGCTCCAGCACTCCGGCACTCCGGCACTCCCATCCGTTTCTCTCCATCGTCGCAAGCTGCTGCTCATTCTCAGCCTCGCCTCCAATCTCGGGGTGCTGTTCTTCTTCAAGTATTTCGATTTCTTCCGTGAGAGCACGCGCCTGCTGCTCGGGCATTTTGGCCTCAACACAAGCTGGACCGGGCTTCAGTTCATTCTGCCGGTCGGCATCTCGTTCTACACCTTCCAAACCCTCAGCTACACGATTGATGTCTATCGCGGGCGGCTCGCCCCGACGCGCAACCTCGGCCAATTCCTCGCCTACGTGGCCTTCTTCCCCCAACTCATCGCCGGGCCGATCGAGCGGGGCGCGCACCTGCTGCCGCAGATGGCCCGCAAGCTCAAGATCACGCTGCCGATGATCGAGTCCGGCCTGTGGCTCTTTCTCTGGGGACTGTTCAAGAAGGTCGTGCTGGCGGACGGCTTCGGGCACCTCGTCGATCCCGTGTTCAGCATCGGGCAACCGGAGGCCACCCAAACCTTGATCGCGACCACGGCGTTCGCGCTGCAAATCTATTGTGACTTTTCTGGTTACACCGACATGGCGCGCGGGCTGGCCCGGATGCTCGGCTTCGACCTGATGCTCAATTTCAACCTCCCGTACTTCGCCACCAGCGTGCAGGAATTCTGGCGACGCTGGCACATCAGCCTCTCGACCTGGCTGCGGGATTACCTCTACGTCCCGCTCGGCGGCAACCGCCTCGGCCCCGGGCGAACCTATCTGAACCTGCTCATCGTGATGCTGCTGGGCGGGCTCTGGCACGGCGCGGCGTGGAACTTCGTCGCGTGGGGGCTGTGGCAGGCGCTCGGGCTGATGGTGAACCGCGCCTGGAGCGAAACGGTAGGGCGAGGCTCCCGCCGAGCCGTGGAACAGGAGCACCCGGTAGGGACCGTCGCTCCGCGCGGTCCGCGAATCTCGACCAAGGCAGCGGTTGAAGAGAATGATCCCGGCAACCGGGTGGTTTCGACGGCCGCTGCGGCGCGCGCGGAGCGACGCGCCCTACCGCGAATTGCTTTGCCCTCCTGGCTCGGCTGGTTGCTGACCATGCTGTTCACGCTCTATGGCTGGCTGCTCTTCCGCTGCACCTCGGCGGAGCAGGTGCTCACCTTGACCGCCTCCCTCGCGCACTGGTCGCCGCCGGTGTGGGCCGGGGTGATGTTGCGCGAACTGCTGGTGCTGGCCGCGCCGCTGCTGGCGATGCAGCTCTGGCAATGGCGCACGGGCGACCTCGAAGTGGCGCTGCGGCTGCCCCGCTGGGCGCGTGGTCTGTTGCAGGCAGCGTTGATCTACGCCATCGTGCTGTTCTGGCAACGCGAAGCCCCGGCGTTCATTTATTTCCAGTTCTGAAAATCGCTGACGAACCGATGAACCAGCCGCCACCAGATACAAGTTGCAGCCACGAATTTCAGTTCCCGGCTTCGGCCTTGGCCGCGTCGGTTGCTCCGACGTTGGTCGCGTTCAGCGCCCTGGTGATTGGGCTGCATTTGCTGAACGGGCTCGACTGGTTGCCGGCCCCCAGGCCCGCTCTCACTGGGGATCAGTTTGTGATACGGGACCGGTACGAAAGGGCCTTGGCCGATGATCCGGCTGAACTAATAGTCATAGGTGATTCTTCATCGGTGATGGGGGTGGACGCGGCGGCTTTGAGCGATTTGCTCCCAGGGAACCCCCCAGCCTACAACCTCGGGTTGTTCCTAGGATTGCCGATGGAGGTTTATGCCGAGGCAGCTCAAAGGTTTATTGAAAACCATCCTGATCAGGTCCGCGTGGTCGTCTTGCTGACCACCTTCTCCCGGCTCGCAGACGCTGCTCCTTCCGGGCCGAGCACCGACTACTGGCGAAGATTGTGGACCGGGGAAGCGGAATACGATGAGGCAAAATCAAGCACCGCCGATTGGTTGCTTCTCAACCGGGTGCGGGACGGAATTTTGACACGCCTGATCCCTTTCGAAAGGCACGGCGAGAAAGGTGTCTTTTACGGCGGCATTGTTCAGGCCGGCCACTATGTCAGAAAGCATCGGGGATCAGCGTATGGGCATGAGGTTTACAACCGACAGAGTTCCCTGGAGAAAGTTCAGTGGTCGTTGGATCAGGCGGCCTTGGCCCAGGCACGCCGCTCGCGGGAACTTATTCCGCGCAGCGTGGCGTTTGTCTACGGAGTCATGCCCATGCCCGAAACCTATGCGACCAAGGATTCTCACCAACACCGGGCTGAAATCATGAATGAACTAAACGTCGAACTTGGTGCCGACCACTTGCTTACAAACCTGCCGGTCACCCTTCCCGACGGATTTTTCTCGGATGTAGTTCATCTGAACCGGCGCGGCCAGGAGGTGTTCACGCGACTGTTCGCGGCGGAGTTGGCCAAGCTGAATCTTTGGACCCTTCATGACGCGCCCGAGTAGGAAGCACGAGATGGTCACGAAGAAACCGTGTAAGATTTCACGCGGCTGTGACAATTAGAGTGAAATGCCGGTTGACTTGAGCAGTGTGCGATGGTTCGATGACGTCACTCTGGGCCACGGGGGTGGATTCGGAGCTTGTCGTACAGGAGTTCAACCCGTCGCGCCTTCAAGGTGGCTGCCGCATCAGGCGGTCTCTTGCATGGCCGACAGCACACACCTAAAACTAATGAAAGCACTACCAGTCGATAGGCATGCCTGGATGGCCGCACTTGGTCGTTCAGTCGTTCAGTCGTTCAGTCGTTCAGTCGTTCAGTCGTTCAGTCGTTC
>CAYXDZ010000452.1:0-3320 GCA_964463815.1 uncultured Verrucomicrobiota bacterium
TGGATGATCAACGCGCCCAGCAGCACGACGATCACGATCGTCAGAATAATACGGAAGTGTCTTTTCATGGGTTATGGATGTTTGGTTGTGATGTCGTTTCATTTCACCCGCGCTTCGGCGCGCGGCGCGACGCGGGACGGCGGCCCGCCGTGGTCACGGCGCTCTTGATGGTTGGCGGGACTTGGTGCGGTGGCAACGCCCCTGATGACGCCGGGGGCGCGGCCGGTGGCGGCGCGATGATCGGCGGCGCACCGGCGGCGCTGGCCGGGGCGGTGAGTTCCGCCTCGGCGCACAGCCAGAACTCCTGGTCGCGGCCGTCGGGTCGTCCCGCTTGTTCCCACAACTCGTAGGCGCGGCGGGCGATGGTTTCCTGGGATGGTGAGGTTTGGTTCATGTGACTCCTTTCTTCGCTTTTGGTGGTTGCGCGTTGATGCGTTCGGTTTGTCACGCGGCGGGCGCAACCCTTATCGGGGTTTCTTGTTCGCATCGCGGTCGGCGCAACCGCGTCGGCGCATCCTCGTGTTCCGGCCAATGGCTGCGGATGAACTTGATCTTGATGGGCGTTGGGCTTCTGTCGTCCTGTTCGGGCGTGTGAAGCTTCAACACCCGCACGCCCCCGCCACGTTTTAGCTTTGGGATATTCATTTCAAATACTCCAATGTCTCGCGCCCCTCTTGTTCGGCGGCACGCCGGGCGCTCCGCTCCGGCAAACTGCCTTGGTTGAAACCACGAAAATGAGGCAAACATGTTTATATTTTCAGCACCTTCACGCTTTGGAGTTTACCAGCCCCGGGTCGGTTTACTATCGGGTGGATACCTGAATGCCCTTTCCAACCATCGAAACATCAAAGATTTTGCTCTGGCTCGTGTCCGGGGGACTCGTTACCGTCATCGTGCATAAAAAAACCGCCATCCAACCGAGTTCGAACGCGGCGCACCGCCGCCGCCTTCACCCCCAAGGCCCGCACGGCGCGGCATCCGGTGGAGGCTGTCCTCGTTGAAAGCGAACTCCGTTTTCGGCGATTGGTGGAGTCGAATATCATCGGCGTGGTCATTGCCGACCTCGACGGCCGCATCCGATCAGGCAACGGGGCGTTCCTTGAGATGCTCGGGTTGACCCGCGCCAACCTGGCCGCCGGACTGCGCTGGCACAGCCTCATCCCGCCGGTATGGCGCGCAACCGACAAGCGGCTTCGCGCCCGATTGCGGCGCGATGGCTTCAGCCCGCCCGTCGAGATGGAACTCCTCCACACGGACCAACGCCGTGTGCCCATCCGTGCCGCGATGACCCGGCTTGGAGAACCCGGCGAAGCTTGCCTCTGCCTCATCGAGGACATGACCGAAGTCGCCGAGGCCCACGCGGAGGCGCAGCACTTGACCCGCCGTTTGATGCAGACGCAAGAGCGGGAGCGCCTGCAACTCGCGCGGGAGTTGCACGATCAGGTCGGGCAGAGTCTGACCGCCTTGCGCCTGCAACTTGATGCCGTCGCCAGCCCGCAATCCCGCCCGACCCGGCTGCGCCTGGCCCGGGACGCCAAGGCCGTGGTGGATGAACTCCTCGAGCGCGTGCAGGAGCTTTCCCTCAACCTGCGTCCGCCCTTGCTGGATCAACTGGGTCTGGTGGCGGCGCTGCGCGGGTGCTTGCGCACGTTCCGGCGAAGCAGCGGTCTGGTCACGCGCCTGGAGGCCGATCCCCAGCCGCCGGAATTGCCCGCCGAGGTGGCCAGTGCCAGCTTTCGCATCGCGCAGGAGGCGCTCACCAATGTGGTCCGCCACGCCTGTGCCACGTCTGTCAGCCTCGTAGTGCGCTTTCGTGCCGGCGGGCTCGACCTGAGGGTGTGCGATGACGGGCAGGGCTTCGATCTGGCCCGATTGCGCGGTGGGCCGGGCCGCCGCGACTGCCTGGGGCTGCTGGGCATGGAGGAGCGTGCGTCCCTCGTGGGCGGCACGCTGCAAATCCGATCCTCGCCCGGCCGGGGCACGAAGGTCCACGCGCGGTTGCCAATCACCCACCGGCCGGAACAACCGACGAATTCCCACATATGACCGCGATGGCAAAGCCTGTTCGCGTCGTCCTGGCAGACGACCATACGTTGGTCCGTTCAGGCATCCGGGCGTTGTTGGCACAGCAGATGCCGCAGGTGGAAGTCGTCGGCGAGGCCGGGGATGGCCGCCAGGTGCTGGAGTTGGTGCGCACGCTCCGGCCTGACCTCGTGCTGCTGGACATCGCCATGCCGGGCCTCAACGGCCTGACCACCACCGCCCGCCTCGCGCGCGAGCATCCCGCCACCCGCGTGCTGATTCTCTCCACGTATGGCGCGGAGGACTATGTCATTCAGGCCTTCCACGACGGCGCGGCCGGTTATCTCTTGAAGAAATCCGCCGCGGACGAACTGACCAAGGCCGTGCTCGCCGTGATGCGTGGCGAAAAATTCCTTTGCGCCAACATCTCGAAACATGTCGCCGCCCTGTGTCTGGAACATGCCAACGGTCGCCCCCTCACACGCAGGACGCTCCCCGTGCGACAGCGCGAGGTGCTGCAACTGGTGGCCGAGGGCAGATCCAACAAGGAAGTCGCCTCGTTGCTCGGCGTCAGCATCAAGACGGTCGGCACGCACCGGGAGCATCTGATGCGGGCGCTCGGCATTCACGATGCGACCGGGCTGGTGCGCTACGCCATCCGCACCGGGTTGATCTCGCCGGAAGATTGAGCGGCGGCGGCTTGCGCCGCCCCGGTCGCCTCACTCCCGCCCGCGTTCGGAGCATTCGAGGCCGCGGCATCCACCTCGAGCCAGCTCTTGGCCGCCTCGAGGTCGTCAAACGCCTCCACCCGAAAGCCGCGGTTATGGGCGTAGAGCTCCATGAACTTCGCCTTGTCCAGCGCCGCTTTGCCATCCACCACCACGGCGAGCTTGCGTCCCATGCCGAAGGCTTCCCAGCGCCGTTGCATGCAAGCCACCACCTCGGTCACGTCTGCGATCGTGAGTTCGCAGGGCGCGTCCCGCAGATCAATCAGCACGTCGTAAGGCGACGGCAAGGCCGGGTCGTCATCGAGCGTGCGAATGATCTGCAGGCTCTGCTCGAGGTCGAGTTTGCCCTCGACGGTGGTCTTGATCCATTGGGAATGATGACAGGTGCGATACTTGACCGGGGTGCTCATGGAATTTTCTTGCTTTGGTTGCGGCTGGCTCATGGTGTTCCTTTCATTTGACGGTGAATCCAACTTTCAAAGTGACCTGCCAATGAGCGACGCGGTTCTTGTCAATGTCGCCGCGCGTTTCGGTGACTTGAAACCAGCGCAGGTTCTTGATGGTTTTGCC
>CAYXDZ010000453.1:0-3293 GCA_964463815.1 uncultured Verrucomicrobiota bacterium
GAGCCGCGCCACGGTGTGCTTCTCCATGTACGCGCTCATGTCGATGCGCGTCATTGCCTGGTCATCGTCGAAGAGGAATTCCGCGAGCGCGCGGGCCAGCTCGGTTTTGCCGACGCCGGTTGGGCCCATGAAAATGAACGATCCGATCGGCCGGTTGGGGTCCTGCAAGCCCGAGCGCGCCCGACGCACGGCGTTGGCGACGGCCGCAATCGCCTCGCTCTGGCCGATCACGCGTTTCTGCAGGCGCTCCTCCATCTTCACCAGTTTCTCGCGTTCACCTTCCAGCATGCGCGTCACCGGGATGCCGGTCCACGAAGCCACCACGCGGGCGATGTCGTCCTCGGTGACCTCCTCGGTGAGCAGGCGGGTGCCGGCATCTTGTTCATGGAGGGCCTTCTCGGCGGTGGCCAGTTTCTTCTGCAAATCGGGAATGGTGCCGTGCTTGATCTTGGCCGCGGTGTTCAAGTCGCCGGTGCGCTCGGCTTTCTCGAGTTCGATTTTCGCCTGCTCGATCTGACCGTTGATGATGCTGGCGGCGTTGATCGCGGCCTTCTCGTTCTGCCACTGTGTCTTCAGTTGCGTCGATTGCTCCTTCAGATTGGCGAGCTCCTTTTCCAGCTTGGCCAGCCGCTCTTTCGAGGCTTCGTCCTTCTCCTTCTTCAAGGCGGTCCGCTCGATCTCCAACTGCATGATCTGGCGTTCGAGCTGGTCGAGTTCGACGGGCATCGAATCGAGTTCCATGCGCAGGCGCGAGGCGGATTCGTCCATGAGATCCACCGCCTTGTCCGGCAGAAATCGATCGGTGATGTAGCGGTGCGAGAGCGTGGCCGCGGCGATGATGGCGGAATCCTGAATGCGGATGCCGTGATGCACTTCGTAGCGTTCCTTGAGGCCGCGCAGAATCGCGATGGTGTCCGCCACGCTCGGCTCCTTGATCATTACCGGCTGAAAACGGCGTTCGAGCGCGGGGTCTTTTTCGATGTGCTTGCGATACTCGTCGAGCGTAGTCGCGCCGATGCAGCGCAACTCGCCGCGCGCCAGTTGCGGCTTGAGCATGTTGGCCGCGTCGGCCGCACCCTCGGCGGCACCGGCACCGACCAGCGTGTGCAATTCGTCAATGAACAGAATGATCTTTCCCTCGCTGGCGGTGATCTCCTTGAGGAACGCTTTCAAGCGGTCCTCGAATTCCCCGCGATACTTGGCGCCCGCGATCATCGCTCCGAGATCCATGGCCACGAGCTTCTTGTTCTTCAACGTCTCCGGCACGTCGCCACTGACGATGCGCCGGGCCAGCCCCTCGGCGATGGCCGTCTTGCCGACGCCGGGTTCGCCAATCAGAACCGGATTATTCTTCGTGCGCCGCGTCAGCACTTGCATGACCCGGCGGATCTCCTCGTCGCGGCCAATGACCGGATCGATCTTGCCCTGGCGCGCCATCGCGGTGAGATCGCGACCGTACTTGTCGAGCGCTTGAAACTTGTCCTCGGGGTTCTGGTCGGTCACCCGCTGATTGCCGCGCAGCCCGGCGAGGGCTTTGAGCACCTGGTCTTCCGTGAGGCCGTGGTCCTTGAAGAGCTTTTTCAAGGACGCGCCGCCTTCGCGCATCAACCCGAGCAGCAGATGTTCGGTGCTGATGTATTCGTCGTGGAGTTTGCCGGCGGCGGTGACGGCGGCATCCAGGGCGCGCTTGAGTTCATTGCCGAGATAAACATCCAAACTGCTGACCCCGCTGACCTTCGGCCTTGCGCCGAGTGTCTGCTCAATGGCCTGAGTCAGCCGGGTCGGCGTCAGCCCAAGCTTTTGCACGAGCGGCAGCACCAGGCCATCGGTCTGGCGAAGCAACGCCAGCAGGAGATGCTCGCCATCCAGTGCCTGATGACTGAACTCGCGGGCGATGCTCTGCGCATCCTGAATCGCGGCCTGCGCCTTGGTGGTAAATTTGTCAAATTGCATGGCTTCTCAGTAGAATGGAGCCTGCCATATTGGTGTGGGCTGGTGCCGCTCATCGGTTGTCGTGAAAGGCACGCTTTTTGGGCAATACTTGAGGACTGCCGGGCCAGTGGTCAGTAAAGGAAAGCCGGCCGGTGTGACGGGTGGTCACACTGCTCAGACGTTTTGGCGCTCGAGCCCACAGCCTTGGCGGCCGGCGGGTTGCGAATCGCTCAGCCACCCGTTGCTGCTGCAAAACGAAAAAAGCGCGCGGTTGGTTCCGCGCGCTTGAGTTGCAATTGAAACGATCAGGGCTGTGTCTGGGGCTCCGCTGGATCAGCGCCCAGATCCAAATTCACGGGCGCTCCGGCATTGAGCTTGGAGAGAACGGCTTGGGTGATGTCGTGCTCGCCGTTGTGATACGGATAAATCTTGGTTTCGTTCCGGTCCAAGGCGTCCTTGTTGATAATCAGGAAGTAACCGTCGGCTTTCGCCTTGGCTTCGATCTCCGCGTCAATTTCCTCCAGCACCCGGGTGCGCATGCGAACCTGCTGCTCGCGCAGAATGGCCTCGGCCTGCTGCCGGAACTTTCCCAGATCCTGTTCCATCCTTTTCACTTTTTCGAGCTTCTGTTCCGCCTCGGCCTTCCGGCGGTCGCGTTCCTCCTTCGAGGCGGCAAGGTCATTCGTGCTGGCGAGCGTTTCCTTGTAATCCTCTTCAGCCGCCTTGCGCCGGCTGTTCATGTCCTCGAACTCCTTGTCGAGTTCGCTGGCGCGCTCCTTGATCTTCAGATCGGCGAGCTTGCGCTTGTGATAGCCTTCGAACAGGGTGCGCAGGTTGACCACCCCGATCTTGCCCTGCGCCTCGGCGGTTTCCGGGGTGAGAAACAAGCCGGCCAGGAGGGCGGCGAGCAGAACAGATTTCACGAGTGCTTTCATGCGCTTAACAATACAAACGGGTTAAAAATCACGCTGGTAACCGGCCCGGAACTGAAACCGGCCGCTGCTGTCGTTGCGGGGGTCGCTGGTGATCGGAATACCGTAGTCAAAGACGAGCGGACCGATGGGAAGGTTCAATCTTATGCCGAAACCGAAGTTGTCATTGTAGGTGCCGGTATCGAGAATGAAGTTGCCGTTCCGGTCATAAACCTTCGAATCGAAGCTGTAAGCATCCTGATAAACCATGCCGATGTCGTAGAACACGGCGAAGCGCACGCGGTCGATGACCGGGATGCTGTACTCGGCCGAGCCAAACCAGTAGGTCTCGCCGCCCAGCGGTTCACCGGCGATGTCTTTCGGGCCGATTTCCCGGTAGTCGAAGCCCCGCATGCTGAAGGCCCCGCCCAGGAACCAGCGGTTGAACAA
>CAYXDZ010000454.1:0-3276 GCA_964463815.1 uncultured Verrucomicrobiota bacterium
GCCCGAGCCTCACCGACGGCGTCACCGTGACTTCTTCAAACGCCGCCGCTCCGATTGCGTGGATGCAGAAACGTCACGGCGGTGCGACGTATCTGTTCACCGTGAACATGCGCAACGAAGCCACGCGCGGGACGTTCGCGCTGAACGATCTGCCGGCGAATGCCAAGGTCGAAGTCTTGGGGGAAGGGCGGCAGCTCAGGTTTGCGGAAGGCACTTTCAACGACGAGTTCAAGCCGTATGAGGTGCATTTGTATATCGGGTCAGCCAGCCTTGAACGGAAGGGCGAGACTCTTGTCTCCCGTTGAGGGCGGCAGCGAGTGCGCTAGAATAACAGCCGGCTCGACAAACTTTCGGGCCGGCTTAGCGTGTTCGCCACAGGAAGCATGTCGCCGCATTAGTTCGGTTGAATCACAGGTAGAAATGTCAAAGCGATAGATTCCAATGCGAGTACTCCAGTCAGTGAACTTGGGTCCCGCTGATACTCGTGAGTGAGAGGCTGGAAGCAATGTCCCAGCTTAATCTTCGGTAGGGCGCATCTCTACGAGCGCGCCGCCGGGGGCCAGCAAGCTCGCGAGCGTTCGGATCGTCTTCAGTGACCTTGTGGCCTCTGGACTCGTTCGGCGGACCTCACTGGGCGACTTTCGCGGCCCGGTGCGACCAAAGCCCTTCCGTTCGCGCCTCCAACGCACGGCTCTGCGGATTTATCCGCCCCGGTCGGGCCTGCATAGACCCGAGAACTGGGCGGATGAATCCGCCCTTCCGAAGTGGTCCATTTCCGGTGCTTGAGTTTTCCCAACACCCGGCCTACAACCGTGCTCATGAACCGCCGCAAATTTCTCAAACAGTCCTCCACTGTACTCGCCGCCACCGCGGCCGCCTCGTACGTCCCCACCACGTTCGCCGCCGAACAGAAGCTGCGCGTCGGCCTGATCGGTGCCGGTTGGTACGGCAAGAGCAGTCTGCTCCGCGCCATCCAGGTCGCGCCGGTCGAGGTGGTTTCCTTGTGTGACGTGGACAGCCAGATGGCCACCGAGGCCGCCGAGTTGATCGCCACCCGTCAGGCGTCGAAGCAGAAGCCGCGCATTTACTCGGACTTCCGCCAGGCCATCGCCGCGAAGGACGTGGATGTCATGATGGTTTCGACGCCGGACCACTGGCACGCGGTGCCGGCCATCGCGGCCATGCAGGCGGGCATGGATGTGTATTGCGAAAAGCCCACCGGGGTCGATGTGATCGAGAGCCAGGCGATGGTCGCTGCGGCGAGGAAATACAATCGCGTCGTCCAGATCAACACCCAGCGCCGCAGCACGCCGCACCTGATCGAGGCGCGCGACGAGATCATCAAGGCCGGGTTGCTCGGTAAGGTGCAACGCGTCGAGATCGGCGTCTGGTGGCACATGCGCAATCGTACCACGGCCGCACAGGCGCCGGACATTCAACCGCCGGCCAACCTGGATTACGAACTGTGGACCGGGCCCGCGCCGAAGCAGCCGTTCAACCGCATCATTCATCCGCGCGGCTGGCGCGCCTACATGGAATACGGCAACGGTATTGTCGGCGACATGTGCGTTCACATGTACGACATGATCCGCTGGATGCTCGATCTCGAGTGGCCGCAGCGCATCACGTCCTGGGGTGGCATTCTCAACGACCGCACCGCGCGCGCGAACATCACGGACACGCAGACGGCGATCTTCCAGCACAAGGATTTCGACGTGACGTGGAACCATCGCACCTGGGGCAAGTCGCCGGAGCCGGACAACGATTTTCAGTGGTTCGGCACGATCTACGGCGAGAAAGGCGTGCTCAAATGCAGCGTGTTCCGCTACGACTGGATTCCGTATTCCTCCGGCAAGGTCGAACGGACGCGCAAGGCGCTGCTCGAGTACGACAAGCATCCCGAGGACGAGAACGAGAAGGATCTCGAACGGCACGTCGCGAGCGCCATGCGTGGGCACTGGCGGAACTACCTCCACGCACGGGCGAATCGCGGCAGCGTGCTGCCCGTCGCCGACATCGAGCAGGCGCACATCTCGAGCTCGGCGTGCTACCTGGCGAACCTGTCGCAGCAGCTCGGCCGCACGCTGGAGTTCGATCCTGCCACGCACACGGTGAAGGGCGACGATGAGGCGAACCAGTTGCTCGCGCGGCCGTATCGCGCGCCGTGGGTGCATCCCGATCCCAAGAACGTCTGAGGCACGATCCGCCCTTTCGCCATGAAACCGCCGTCCGCGAGCCTGATCCAGCAAGTTCTGGTGGGGGGGACATGGCCGGGCTCCCGTGAAGCAGGTCAGGCTGGGCAAAGCCGAAATGCAAAAACCGAAACCCGAGCCAATGCCGAAAGCCGGATCGCGGAAGCCGGGCAGCGCGCCGCCCCATCCTTCGCTCGCGCCCGCTTTGGTTTCGGTCTTCAGATTTCGGGCCTGATTCGGAACTCGGCCTTAGGCGTTCGGGTTTTTCTACTCGGGGCTCGGCGGGAGCCTCAGCCGACCAGGATTAAGTTCCGCGCGCGCGGAGCGACGCGCCCCACCTGGCACCTCGCGGCCGCCTTGCTCTTGATCCCGTCCGCCGCGCCGGCCGCTGAGGACGCCCGCGGCTTCGCGTTGTTCACGGATTACATCCAGCCGTTGTTCCGTCAGCATTGCTACGAATGCCACAGCCACGCCTACGCACAGGCCAGGGGCGGGCTCGTGCTCGATTCCCCTTCCGGTTGGCGGACTGGTGGCGAACGAGGTCCGGCTGTGCTGCCCGGCAAGCCCGACGAAAGTCTGTTGCTCCGCGTAGTGCGTCCCACCGATGCCGATCAACCCACCCCGTATCACCGCGTCACCGTCGAGGACCTCGCCCATCTCCGCGAGTGGATCTCCCTCGGCGCCCCCGCGCCGCAATCCCGATCTCCCAGCTCCGATTCCCCATTCCCGAAACCCCACTGGGCCTTTCAACCCGTCCAACGCCCCGCGATCCCGACTTCACGCCTTACGGATTACGCATTACGTCTTACCTCCCCCATCGACGCATTTGTCGCCGCGAAACTCGCCCAACACTCCGCCGCTATCCGTCCCGAAGCCGACCGTCGCACATTGATCCGCCGCGCGTACTTCGACCTGCTCGGTCTGCCGCCGTCGCCCGAGGAAGTCACCGCCTTCGTCACCGACCCCGATCCGCTCGCGTTCGAGCGGTTGGTGGATCGCCTGCTTGAATCGCCGCATTACGGCGAGCGCTGGGGCCGGCACTGGCTCGACGTCGCGGGCTTTGCCGAATCGAGCATGTTCATCG
>CAYXDZ010000455.1:0-3271 GCA_964463815.1 uncultured Verrucomicrobiota bacterium
CCGCGCCCTTCCCGGTTGCAGTTTCACCGGGGCTCCGCTACTACTCCGCCCATGCGATTCATTGGCAACGTCATCGAAAAGCTGCAGCGGCATCCCAAGCGCATCGTGTTTCCCGAGGGCACGGAGCCGCGGGTGCTCCAGGCCGCCCGGCAGTATTATTCGCTGCGCCTGGGTGTCCCCATCCTGCTGGGCGACCGCTCGGCCATCAAGGACGCGGCGGCGCGGTTGAATGTATCGCTGGAAGGACTGCGGATCATCAATCCCGCCGAGAGCGAGGAGCTGGACAATTTCGCCCGCCGGTTTGAGCGCCTGCGGCGGTCCAAAGGCATCAAGCCCGAGGAAGCCCGGGACGCCATGCTCAAGGTGAACTACTTTGGCGCGATGATGGTGGCCATGCACCAGGCCGACGGCCTGGTCTCGGGCACGAACGAAATCTCCGGCAGCGTGCTGCGGCCGTTGTTTCAGATCATCAAGGTCGCCCCCCGGCGGACCACGGCCTCGAGCTGCATGATCATGGAGGTCGAGGACACGCGGTTCGGCAACGAGGGCGTCGTGTTCATGGCGGACTGCGGCGTCATTCCCGATCCGGACGTGGATCAACTCTCGGACATCGCGGTGGCCACCGCCGAGCTGGCGCGGCAGTTGGTGGGCATCCGCCCGCGCGTGGCCCTGCTGTCGTTTTCGACCAAGGGCAGTGCGACACACCCGAGCGTGGGCAAGGTGCGGGCGGCGGCCGCGCTCGCCGAGAAAAAGGCGAAGGACAAGCTGCTTGAGGCGGATTTCGACGGCGAACTGCAATTGGACGCCGCGGTGATCCCGGACATCGCGCAACGTAAGCTGCCGGACAGCCCGGTGGCGGGCCGCGCGAACGTGCTGGTCTTTCCGGACCTCAACTCAGGCAACATCGGCAGCAAGCTGGTGCAGCACTTCGCGCGGGCGAACGCCTACGGCCAGATCCTCCTGGGCCTCGACCGGCCGGCGGCGGATTTGTCACGCGGTTCGTCGGCCCATGACATCCTGGGCGTCGCGGCGATCATCGGCGTGCAATCCATCGCCTACAGCAAGCTCTACCCGGAAGCGGGCGAGCAGTTGCCGGGCGACGAGCGTTGAACCACCCGCGGGCATGAGCCTGATCCTGATCCTAGTGCTTGTTGCCGTCGCGCTCATCGCCTTGTTTATGTTTTCCGGCCGGAAAGACTGACCGCATCAGGTCAAAATTATTGAGTTAGATGAACTCCCTTACTCCCCGCGTTTTCATCGCCGCCACCCGTCAAAACGACGGCAAGACCACCACGTCGCTCGGTCTGCTCGCGGCATTGCAGCGGCATTACCCGCGCATCGGCTACATCAAACCCGTCGGCCAGCGCTACGTGGAAATCGCCGAGCACAAGATCGACGAGGACACGGTCCTCATGGACAGCGTGTACAAATTGAACTGCCCGCTGGTGGACATGAGCCCCATCGCGATCGAGCCGGACTTCACCCGCAAGTATCTCGAATCGGCGGACAGCGACGCGCTGGTGACGCGGCTGCAACAGGCCTTTGACCGCGTGGCGTGGGAGAAGGATTTCGTGCTCTGCGAAGGCTCGGGCCACGCCGGCGTCGGCTCGGTCTTCGACATTTCGAACGCGCGGGCGGCGAAAATCCTTCAGTCCAAAGTGGTCATCGTCACCCGGGGCGGGATCGGCAAACCGATTGATGAAGTGGCGCTCAACCAGGCGTTGTTCGAGAAGGAGGGCGTCGAGATCGTCGGGGTGATCATCAACAAGGTGCTGCCGGAGAAGCTGGACTTCATCGCCGACTTCGCACGACGCGGCCTGGAACGCCGCGGCCTCCGCCTGCTCGGCGTGCTGCCGAACCACCCGATGCTGGCCCGCCCGAACATTCTCGCCGTGCGCGACGAATTGAAGGCCGAGTTGCTCAACCGGCCGAAGCGGTTGAACAACCTCGTCGATGACGTGGTGGTCGGGGCCATGGCGGTGCATAACGCACTGCCGTTTTTCAAGAAGGGCGTGCTGCTCATCACGCCTGGCGATCGCGAGGATCTGATCCTGGCCGCCGCGACGGTGATGTTGAAGGAGACCGGCCAGACGCTGTCCGGCATCGTGCTGACGGGTGGCCTGCGCCCGAACGACACGGTGTTGAAGGTCATCCACGAACTGCCTTACCCGGTGCTGCTCGCGCAGGATGACAGCTATCAAGTCGCCTCCGATGTGCATGATCTCATTGTGAAGACGCGACCGGATGACCTGGAAAAAATCAACGTCATCCGCGACCTCATCGCGCGCCACGTCGAAGTCGATGCACTCGTCCAAGCGCTCAAATAACAATCCATGAACCTGCCGCTGCAACTCAACCCGGCGCTGGCCGGCCTGCCCGTTTATCAACCCGGCCGCCCCATCGAGGAAGTGGCGCGCGAGCTCGGCCTCAACGCCGCCGACGTCATCAAGCTCGCCTCCAACGAGAACCCGCTGGGGCCTTCACCCAAGGCGGTGGCCGCCATGCGCCGGGCGATTGATCAACTGCACCTCTATCCGGATGGCAACGCCTTCTATCTGAAGTCCCGTCTGGCGAAGAAGCTGGATCTGGAGCCGCGGCACTTGATTCTTGGCAACGGCTCGAACGAGATCATCGAGTTCATCGGACATGCCTGCATCCAGCCCGGCGCCGAGGTGATCGTCTCGCAGTATTGCTTCGCGATTTACCCGATCATCACGCACTTGTTCGGCGGCAAGCTGGTGACCGTGCCGGCGAAGGACCTTGGCCATGATCTGCCCGCGATGCTGAAGGTGGTTACCCCGCAGACACGGGTGATGTTTGTCGCCAACCCGAACAACCCGACCGGCACGCTCGCCACGCGCGGCGACCTGGTGAGGTTGGTCAACGAGGTGCCACCACACGTCCTGCTCGTGGTGGACGAGGCCTACTTCGAGTTTCTTGATCAGCCGGTGGACTTCCTGCCGTTGCTCCGCGCCGGACAGAATCCGAATCTGCTGTTGATGCGGACGTTTTCGAAGATCTTCGGCCTGGCCGGACTGCGGCTGGGTTACGGCATCGGGCATCCGTATTTGATCACCGCGCTGGAGAAGATCCGCCAGCCGTTCAACATCAACTCGATCGCCCAGGCCGGGGCGCTGGCCGCGCTCGACGATGACGAGCACCTCGCCCGCACCAAGGAGAACAACCGCCGCGGGCTCGAGTTCTTTGAACTGGAGTTGCGCAAGGCGGGACTGACGTTCGTGCCGTCCTCGGCGAACTTCATTCTGGTGAA
>CAYXDZ010000456.1:0-3265 GCA_964463815.1 uncultured Verrucomicrobiota bacterium
CTTGAAAAATCAGGAGCACCGCGTGGCGGTTGTGGGCATAAAGGACGCTTTGCAGGGCGCTCAGTTCTTCGCAATATTCATCGAGCAGCTTGCGATAGCGCTTTTTGGAGGCGTAGAACGGCTTCACTTTGGTCGGCCATTTGGCGAGGCTGACCTTCTTGCCGGGCGCAACCCGGAAATCGTCGAGACGGCATTTCAGGTTCATGCGATCAAAGGGGTGTTGGTTTGGTTCATGTTCACTCGTCGGGATGATTGGTGGCGTCGGTCAGCGGCAGTTTGGAACTGTCTTCCGATCCGAGATAATGGCAGATGCGCGATGTGTGGTAGCCCAGGCGGTCCAGCCAGCGCATGGCGTCCAGCAGGTCCAGCGCGCGGGCAGGAGCGGACGCGCCGCCGGCGGTTTGTTGGAGAATCATCGGGCGTTCATTGCGCCGCAATTCCACCAAGTCCGACGCCTCCTGTTCCAGTCGAGGCAGCCAGCCCTCGGGCGCACCGCCGCGCAGGCCCGCTTCTCCTTGTTCGAGGATCGCCCGCGCCAGCTTCAGCGCGGCCTCCAGGTGCGGCTCGTCCAGCACCCGCCGCACGCTGACGGGCGGAGTCAGGCGCGTCTGCAACCGGGTGAGATGATCCATCGCGTGCATCTGTGCGACCCGCGATTGCGAGAGCGGTTCATCCTCGGCGGCCGGTGGAATCTTGGGAAAGAATTCCTGCAACCGGTCCAACGCCTGCCGAAGCCGGCTTTCCGACGGCGCTGTGCCCTCTGCCGGTTCGCCCAACGCGCCCCGCAACGCGCGGAACGTTTCCGCCGCGGTTTCACGCAAGGCGCGCCGCGTCGCCTCCAGCGCGACCGCCGGAGTTTGCAGCACGGTGTCGTCCAAATGCCGGGTCAAAGCCGGGCCGCGGTCGGGCAGCACCCGCTCGATGACGCGCGAAAACCGATGCACGAATGGGAGGAAGATCGCGACGCCCACCGCGATGAAGAGCGTGTGGAATGCGGCCAGGCTCATCGCACCCGCCTCCAGCCCCGCGTGCTTCTGCGCCAGCCCGATGCCCCACAGGAACACGGGCAGCAAGACCACCGCGATCAAGCCGGTCGCGAGGTTGAACGACACATGCGCCAGCGCGGTGCGTTTGGCCGGCACACTCCCGCCGATGGCCGCCAGCGCGCCCGTGACCGTTGTGCCCACCGCCGCGCCGATCACCAGCGATGCCGCCTGGTCGAAGTTGATCGCCCCGGCGTGCAACGCCGTGAGCGTCGTGGCCACCGCCGCGCTCGAGGATTGCATGATGACGGTCATCACCATGCCAATCAGCATGGCCAGCAAATGCCCCCAGAGGCCGCTCGCCGGCAGGCGCGCGAGGTCGAACACGCCGGACAAGCCCCGCATCGCGTCCTGCAGCGTCTCGATGCCGATGAAAATCAAAGCGAACCCGGCCAGCGCGAGGCCCAGCGACCGCCAGCGCCCGTGCCCCAGCAGTTTCAGGAACGCTCCCAGCCCCACCAGCGGCAGCGCGTAAAATCCCACGCTGACCTTCAGACCCAGCACCGACACGATCCAGCCCGTGCCGGTCGTGCCCAGACTCGCGCCGAACACCACGCCCACCGCCTGCGGAAAGGTCAGCAGGCCGGCGCTGACGAAACCGATCACCGTCACCGTCGTGGCGCTGGAGGATTGCACCATGGCCGTGACGAGCGCGCCGGACGCAAATGCCTTGGCCGGCGTGCCGGTAAACCGCACCAGCCAGCGTCGCAGCGCATCGCCGGCAAACGCCTTGAGGCCGTCGGTCAGCAGCACCATGCCCAGCAGGAACAGGCCGATGCCACCGACAAGTTTGAAAACGAGAGCGGTCACGATATGGGCTGCTTGGTCGGGCTGGGAACGTTTGACGCCTGCGCGAAGCGTTCTTGCACATCGTTCCGATCCTCCTCTTCGGGGAGACCGTCATGGCTGCCACGTTCGATCATCCGGGCTTGGCGCAGGAGTGCGGCGCGGTGCTTTCGACGATGCACATGGGGGGCGATATCGCGGATGATTTCCAGCAGCCGGATGGTGACGGCGGCATTCGTTCGTCCATTCTGACGGATTTGGTCGAAGGCGGTGTTCAGCATGCCTTCAAAGGTATCCACTCCGGTGATGACACGGAGCTGATTATCTTCATCGTAACGAAGGCTGGACGGCGTATCCCGCGCGGCCAACCGCGCCAGAGCAGCCCCCAGGCGGTCAATGCAATTGATGGCCGTGAAGGTGTCATTGATGCCAGGGGAAAGGGCGCGGAGGGCGATTTCGACCAATTGATGGGCGGCGAATTCGATGTCCTGCTCGCCGGTGCGCTGGTCTCCGATCAGGAAGAGATCCTTGATGGCATCGCCGATCTCGATCTTCGCCCGCTCGGCGGGCCAGGCCCGGGCCAACGGGCTTCCGGAAATTACGAAGTCGCCCGGGCGGCAGATGACGTGGAAGACGAGGTCGGATTCCTTCGCCAGCCGCATCAAACCGTCGCCATCGATGGCTTGCACATAGCCGCTGGCGCAGGCCGCAACCGGCACGGCCTCCGTGGAGGGAATCTCCGGCATTGACTCCTGCGCGGAAACGGCTTCCTCATCGAACGCTTTGCCGATCATCTCCGGGTAGCTTTGGTCAATGGCCTCGTCCAGATCGCGCGATACTCCCGCGATCACGTTTTCAGCCTGAATGGATTGCGCCACGTGATGGATGAAATAGAGGAGAAAGCCCAGACTGCCCAACGCCAGCGCCAGACCGAGTGAAACGGCCAGGTGCGGAACAAACATCTGATCTGCTGTGCCGTGAACGCGGCGGAGGACCATCAGGCAATACACGAAGGTTGCGAGAAAGACGCCGAGCACGACTTGATTGCCTGTATCCCGCATGAAGTTACGAAGCAGGCGCGGGCCGAACTGAGAGGAAGCCAGTGTCAGCACCACAATCGTGATCGAGAACGTAATGCCGGTGACGGAAATCATCGAGCCAGCCACCGTTGAAAGCAGGGCGCGCGCGCCTTCCGGACCGCCCTGGTAGATAATCGCCGGCAGCGTCCATCCCTCGCTCCTGACGCGCTCATCCACCGTCACCATTATCAATGACAAGAGAAACGCCCCCATGGTCAGCAGCGACGGCAGAAACCAGTAACTGCAGCGAAGCGATTGGTAAATACGAGCGAGACGCGTTCTCATATTGGTCAATTTTCAATGCGTCACGCCACGGGCCTGCGCGATCCGCTCGCAGTCGGCGCAGACGCCGTCCAC
>CAYXDZ010000457.1:0-2006 GCA_964463815.1 uncultured Verrucomicrobiota bacterium
CTCAACCCGCCGCAGCGCGAGGCCGTGAAGACGATTCATGGACCGGTGCTCATCCTCGCCGGTGCCGGCACGGGCAAGACACGGGTCATCACGCATCGCGTCGCCCACATGGTCCGCAAGGGCATCGCGCCGGACCACATCCTGGCGGTGACCTTCACCAACAAGGCCGCGCGCGAGATGAAGGAGCGCGTGGGCAAGCTGATCAAGGGCCGCAAGACCGAGGACGGCGAGAAGCCGCTCAAGCCCACGATCTGCACGTTCCATTCGCTCGGCGTCCGCATCCTCCGCCGGCATATCGAGAAGCTCGGCTACAAGAAGAACTTCGTCATCTACAGCGAGTCCGAGCAGCAGAGCGCGATGAAGAAGATCCTGTCGTCGATCCACAACCAGGGCGAGAAGATCAAGCCGGGCGACGTGCTCATGTGGATCAGCAAACACAAGAACACCGGCGAGAAGGCGCTGCAACGCGTCAGCACCGGTGCCGAGGAACTCGCCCGGCATGTCCGCGCGCGTTACGACTCGGCGCTCCGGGCCTGCAACGCGGTGGATTTCGACGATCTGCTGCTGCTCACGCTCAAGCTCCTGCGCGAGCACGAGGACATCCTCGAGGACTGCCGTCGTCGTTACCAGTACATCATGGTCGATGAGTATCAGGACACCAACGCCGCGCAGTTTGAGTTGGTGAATCTGCTGGCGAAGGAGCATCGCAATCTGTGCGTCGTGGGCGACGACGACCAGAGCATCTACGGCTGGCGCGGCGCGGAGATCGCCAACCTGCTCGACTTGGAAAAGCACTTCCCCGAGGTAAAGGTCATCAAGCTGGAGCAGAACTACCGCTCGACGAACATCATTCTCAACGCCGCCAACGCGGTCATCAAAAACAACGCCCGGCGCCGCGGCAAAAACCTGTGGTCGGACAATGGCCACGGCGAGCTGATCGCCATTTCCGCGTTTGGCAACGAGGAGGAGGAGGCGAAGTCGATCGTTGAGAGCATCGAGTTTCTGCGGATGACGCGGAGGATTCCGTGGCGCGATCACGCGATCCTGGTGCGGACGAATCTCCAGACCCGGCCGCTCGAGCTGGCCTTGCGGCAGGGCAAGGTGCGCTATCGCGTCGTGGGCGGACAGAGCTTCTTCGACCGGCGTGAGATCAAGGACTTCCTCGCGTATCTGAAGACGTTCCTCAATCCGCACGACGACGTGAGTCTGTTGCGCATCGCGAACACGCCCGCGCGCGGCCTGAGCGACGTGACGATGGAGCGGTTGCTGGCGGCGAGCCAGGAGCGGCATTGCTCGGTCTTCGCCGCGATGCGCCATACCGATGTGCAGGACAGCTTTACCGGACGGACGAAGGAGGCGATCCGTGATTTTCTGGAGCTGCTCGATACCACCAAGGAGCGGCTGGAGAACCCGCCTCCCGTCATGACGGAGAAGCCACTGCAGGCGTGGTGCGACTGGTGGTTGAACGACATCCAATATCTCAATGATGTCCGGCGTTTGGAGAAGACGCCGGAAGTCGCCGAGAGTCGGATTATGATCTTGCGCGACTTGATCGCGACCATGGACCGGGCTGGGGAGGCGGACGGATTGACGCCCTTCGAGCGCCTCCAGCATTTTGTTCAGGACATCTCGCTGGAATCAGATCGCGAGGAGGAGAAGGAATCTACGGCCGACCAGGTGACGATCATCACGACGCACAGTTGCAAGGGGCTCGAATGGCCGGCGGTTTACATAGCCGGGGTCGAGGATGGCTTGCTGCCGCATTCGCGTTCCAAGGTGGAAGGCACGATGGATGAGGAACGTCGCCTGTTCTACGTGGCGATCACGCGGGCGCAGAAGCATTTGTCGCTGAGCTTTTGCAATGCCCGGCGGAAGTACGGCGAACTTACTCCGTGCCAGCCCAGCCCGTTCCTGAAGGAGTTGCCCGACGATTTGGTGAAGTGGGTGGATGACGAGCCGGTTGAAAAGACGAAGGGCATCGACCTCTTCGCCGGGATGCGCGCGGC
>CAYXDZ010000457.1:2106-3264 GCA_964463815.1 uncultured Verrucomicrobiota bacterium
CACATCAGCATCTTTGGCGAACCGGGACCGGGCAAGACCTGGGCCTGGCGCTTCGAGGGACATCACCTCTCGTTGAGCTTCACGATCGTGAAGGGACAGCACATTTCCGCCACGCCATCGTTCATGGGCACGAACCCGGACATCGTGATGGACGGCCCGCGCAAGGGCCTGCAGGTGCTGGCCCATGAGGAAAAGCTGGGCCTCGAACTGGCGAATTCCCTGACCGCCGATCAGAAGAAGAAGGCCATCTTCAGCGACAAGGCTCCGGCCGACATCCTCACCGAGGCCAAGCGCAAGGTGTCGCCGCTTGAACCGCAGGGCATTGGTTGGGCGGACTTGAACGGTGACCAGCGCGAACTGGTGTGGAAGCTCGTGAAGCTTTACGTGCAGCGTGCCCGGGGCGAGATCGCTGATGCCGACCTCAAGAAGATCACCGACGCCGGCCAGGACAAGCTGCACTTCGCCTGGGCGGGCGGGTTCAAACATGGGGAAGGACACTATTACCGCATCCAGGGGCCGACTTTCCTGGTCGAGTACGACAACACGCAGAACAACGCGAACCACATCCACGCCGTCTATCGCGATTTCGCGGATGACTTCGGGGAAGACCTGCTGAAGCGGCATTACGACGAGGCGCACCGTTAAGCGGCGGGCCCCGACGGCTTCGCACGGCCGGCGGTGAACGAGAGGGTTCCGGCTCGGAGAAATTTGCTTGGTTCCGCCGGCCGGGTGTTTCAGCGTTTGCCCGCGATGCTGGCCAAACGAGTCATTCCCTGTCTGGACGTTCACGACGGCAAGGTCACCCGCGGCGTGCAGTTCGGCAAAGCCGAGGCGGGCGAACTGCGCAACGTCGGCGACCCCGTCGAACTGGCCATGCGCTACAACGACCAGGGCGCGGACGAGATGGTGTTCTTCGACATCACGGCCAGCGCGCACGGCCGGGCGAGCATGGTCGAAGTCATCGAACGCACCGCCGATCGCTGTTTCATGCCGCTCACGGTCGGCGGCGGCATCCGCACGGTCGAGGACATGCACACCATGCTCAAGGCGGGTGCGGACAAGGTGAGCATCAACTCGTCGGCCATCGCGACTCCCGATCTGATCCGGCAGGGCTCGGAGAAGTTCGGCGCGCAGTGCATCGTGGTGTCCATCGACGCC
>CAYXDZ010000458.1:0-3257 GCA_964463815.1 uncultured Verrucomicrobiota bacterium
GTCGAGCGGCGGGGCGTGCGCCGCGACGAAATGGTGTTGAACATCGACGTGGCGCAAACCCTCCTTGACGCGGTCGGAGTCGCGGCCCCGGCGACCATGCAGGGCAAAAGCTTGATGCCACTGGTGCGCGGCGAATCACCCGCCTGGCGCAAGGAGTTCTTCTACGAGCATCTCTTCCATCACCCGGGGCTGGCAAAAAGTGAAGCCGTGCGCACCGAGCGTTGGAAATACATGCGCTATGTCGAGATGGAGCCCGTCCATGAGGAACTCTACGACCTCGAGCGCGATCCATACGAAACCCAGAACCTCGCCAGGGAACCAGGCTACCGCGCGGTTCTTGAAGATCTGCGCTCCCGCCACGACAGGTTGCGCGCGGCCGCCCGCTGAACACCCCGCCGGCTCAACGCGCCAGCACCGGCGCGAACCGTTCCTGGCCGGTCACCCAGTCCAGTCCACGCAGAATGATCAGGCGGAAGACCGGATCATCAAGCGTCCACGTATAATGGCCGGCGATGCTGGCAAAGACCCGGCCCCGGCCCCGTTCAAATGTCCACATCATCGGCCGATCCTCGCCATCGACGTTGAGCGCGTTGGCAAGGACGTGAATCCTCGACCGGTCACCGATCATCGGCCAGTAAGGTTCGTCGAGGAAGTAGAGCTGCTCGGGCATACCCGCCGTGATGGGATGCGTGCGGTCGATGAACTTCAGATCGAACGGCATGTGCCGGTAGTTCACCGTGCCGGGCTGCGCCGCGAGGCCGATCCGTTCCGCGAGTTTTTCCGGGGCGACGTTCTCGATGGTCGCCGAGTGCAAGACCACGATCCCGCCGCCGCGCGCTTGAAAGGCGTCGAGCTGCGCGTACTTCGCGTCGTCCCACGCGCGGTTCCAGTAATAGAAGACCAGCGCGTCGGCGGCCCGTAACTGCTCGTCCGTGGGCCAGAGCCAGGCGTCCTCGGCGGTCACGTTCTCCGCCTGCGCGAGCAGCGGACGCCAGCTTTTCTGCCAGGCCGGATAATCGTGCTGGCCGGGGCCGTGGTCCTGTTCCGAAGCGACCAGCACGACGCGCAGCGGCCCTTTCGACTCTTCACTTTTCACCCCTTGAACCTTGTCCTTGGGGCCAATCGTTGAAGGGTTGAAAAGTTGAAGCGTGCGATCCGTCTTGTCGCGCTGCGGCGGTTCGTGCAGCAGGTAGGTCAACAGGTCGTTCACCTGCGCCTCGTTCAAGCCGTCGAGCAGTCCCTCGGGCATGAGCGAAACGCCGGCCGGTCGCATCTCAGCCACGTCGGTCGGTGCCACGGTAGTTTCCTGGCCCGTGGCGACAATCACCTTGAGCCGGTCGTTGCCCTCGTGCCGGACGAAGCCGGTGTGCTCGTCGCCGTTCCGGAGGCGCAGGTGGTAGCCGACGTAATCGGGGTTGATCGTCGCGCTGGGCTGCGTGATGTCGCGCAAAACGGACGCCGCGTCGCGCGAGACCAGGTTGCTCAAGTCGGGACCGTGTCCCGCACCCGCACCCCGAATGCGATGGCAGGCCGCGCACTGGAGCTTCTCGCTGAAAAACAAGTCCCGGCCGGTCTCGTAGTCGCCGGATATCGGGACCGCCAGCATTGAATTTGCAAGCGCTGCGGTATCCGACCATGCAGGTGCGGCCTGGCTGGCCGCATCCAAGGGCAAGGGCCGGAACTGGGCCGTTCCGTCATACCGAATCGCAAGCGTCGGCAGAGCTCCTTTCTTCCATTCAACATGATAGAACAGGTTGGGATCCAATTCGTCTGTGGCAACGTCGCACACGTATCGCCCGTTCTCCCGAACGGCACCCTGCACGACATCAGCCAGTTCGCCGCCATGCAGCAAGAGACTCTGCCCCGGGCTCGTCCCCACAAAAAGAAACTCTTGATCGGCGCTGATCCGGATGGTTGCAGCGCGCTGCATGCTTCCCATGCGAAAGTAGATCTTGCGACTGGTTCCTTCATCCGGATCGAGATCCCCCGACCAGCGAACATAGGCCGGCAAGGGCCGCATCAGTCCGGCCGCCACGTTCAGATCCGGATGAGGCATCGAGGATCGGCCCCATCCCGGCAGCTGCCACCAAGCACTATTTTGAAGCAGGAGTGAGTTGGCCAGCCAGGCGGGCAGCTTGGATGCACGACTTTCCCTCGAGTTGGTGAGGCCCACCCCCTGCGGCTTGAAATCCAATTCAACCGTCGAAGTCACGGAGGGATTGGTGCTTCCTCGTACGGGCAGCGAAAGAGCATACGTGGCCTCCGAAGTGAAGGGCTGATCCAGCACCAACGCCAGCACCCGGCCGTCTCCACGCAAATCCACCGACTGCACGCGCACCTCACTTCGCCGCTCGGCATCCTGCGAGTTTACCGACTGATACGGCGGCTTCAAAGATTCCAGCCGGTCGGCTGCCGACTGAAACTTGCCATGACTGACCGGAAGTCCCACCAACTCGTTGGTCAAGGCTCCGTCCAATTCTCGATCGAAGGCAAGAAAGGCGATGCCATCGAGGCCGCCCCAGGCAAAAACCGGCTGCGGCGCGTCCGGATCCGTGTAACGGATGCGGAATATCTTCCCGTCGCCGTTTGGGCCGGTGCCCCAGTCAGGCAGACCACTGTGGCAGCTCACGTAGAGATCGCCCTTGGGCGAGATCGCGACGTCGGTCGTCAGCATCGAGAGCCGGGCGATGAGAAACTCCTTCCCGACGTAGCCGTGTTCGGTTTTCACGAGGCGCACGCGCCAGAGCTTGCCCCGCGACTGGCCGGTGTCGTTGGCGTCGCCAGCCCACCAGTCGGGACCGAAAAGGCCTTGGGCGGGGACAGCAGGCAGGGCCACACCTCGGTAGGGCAAGGCTCCTGCCGGGCGCTGATCTCCAGAGTTCGATGGGGCTCGGCGGGAGCCTCGCCCTACCGGATTAGTGGCGGCACGCGGTTCGTTGAAGACGAACCCACACGTGCTCTGATGCTGCGGATCGAACCCGACCACCGGCGGTTCACTAATGAGATTCGGAAGCCACTTCTCGTGCGGTGGCGGAAAGCCGTAATGTCGCCCCGGCACGATCTGGTTCAGCTCATCGAGCGGATTGCCATTGGGCATCCACGTCTCGCCCTCCTGATCGGTCATGAACAGGTCGCCCGCCCGGTTGAAGGCGAAGTGGTACGGCACGCGTATGCCGGTCGCGATGGTTTCCAACTGCCGGGTCCGGGCGCTCCACTTCTGCACGCTGCCGCGCATGCCGTTCGGATCGTAGAGCGAC
>CAYXDZ010000459.1:0-3252 GCA_964463815.1 uncultured Verrucomicrobiota bacterium
GTGGACGTCAACAACAGCGCAGATGCGACCTCGCAGACCGGTGACATCGGATTCTTCGTTTCCGAGGAAGGCACCGCCTATCAAATGCTTGGAAACGACGCGACGATGGTGCTGAACAACACGCCGGGAACCGGGTTCAAGGCCGTGATCACACGCGGTTCGAGCGGATGGAACGCCGAGTTTCAAATCGCCGACAATCTCGTCGGCGGATGGAACCATGCCGCCCTCGTGTTGCTGGAAAACAACTTCCTGCTTTTCGATGTGCCCGCGACCACGGTCTGGCCCGCCGGTGCCGGACGGGACGTTCCTTCCGCGTGGGCTCCGGCCTGGTTCGGCGCGACGCCGCCGGTCCCGGAAAACCTGCCGCCGGTCGCCGTGGCCAGTTCGCCCGCGCAACTCGATCTGACCGGCGACACACAGGTCAACCTGAACGGCAGCGCGAGCTTCGATCCCGAAGGCCGGCCGCTCACCTATGCGTGGACACAACTGGAAGGCCCGTCGGTCACACTGCAGAACGCGGATTCCCCGGCACCGTTCTTCACGTTCGAAGGCGCGGGTTCACCGGTCACGTTTGGATTCCGGCTGGTGGTCAACGACGGCGTGAACGACAGCGCGCCCTCGGACACGCTGACCTTGCTGCAACCGGTGGCGGAACAATCGCACGAACTCCCGCCGGCGGTTGCGGCGACCGTCGACGAAGAAGGCGCGGTCGACATCGCGCTCAACTGGCCGTCCGGCGGCGGGCAACTGGCCAAGGTTCAGGCGTCGACGGATCTGGCGAGCTGGCAGACCATCGCCACGGCGCCGGTCGGCCCGTTGTCGGCGTTGATGTACCGCGATCTGGAAGCCGCTTCGTATCCGCGACGTTTCTACCGGTTGAGCGACGCCCCGGATTCGCTCACTTCAAACGCCGGCACCGCGCTTCAATTCGATGGCGTAGATGACTCCGCTGAGGTTCCGCACGACACCGCTTTGAACGCGTTTCCGCTGACCGTGGCCTTTTGGGTCAAGACCACGAGCACCAATGTCGTTGCGTCTGGGTTGGTCGGCAAGTATGTCGATGGCAGCGGCAACGGCTGGGCGCTGTTTATCTCGGCCGGACGGATGCACGGCTGGTATTTCAAAAGCTGGTCCGAAAATGTGTTCCCCACAGGGTCAGGCCTGGACGGCGGCTTCATCGCAGATGACGTGTGGCATCACATCGTGTTCACAGTGGACAACTCGGGCGGTCGGTTCTACGTCGATGCCGTGGAGCGCGCCTCCGCACCGTGGGTCGGGACGCCCGGCCCCTGCACGTCCACCCGGACCATCCAATTTGGTCGTTACAACGCGTATCCCGTCGCGTTGAAAGGAACGCTTGATGACGTCAGCATCTGGAACCGTGCCTTCAGTTCCTATGAAGTGATCGATCTGCGTAATACCGGACCCAACGGGACCGAACCCGGTTTGGTGGGGTTATGGCCGTTTAACGAAGGAAGCGGAACCTCCGCCGCGGACGCCGCAGATCAGGGGCGCACCGCCACGCTGCTTGACGGCACCGGCTGGGTGACATCCGACGCGCCGATAGTCACGGCCCCGTAACAAGCCCGAGTGGTGTTCGCCACGTGTAGAACGGCGGCACCCCGGTGACAGGGCGGCAGGCACCTGCCCATACGGATTTCAAGATTGAATCGCGCCGCGCACCGGGCAGTCTGAGCGACGTGATTTCCATGATGACTTTCCCCAAGGTGAGATGCGCCGGGTGCGCGTTTCTGGCGCTCACGATCCTCGCGACCTCCGCGGCGGACTGGCCCCGCTGGCGCGGCCCGTTGAACACCGGCGAGGCGGTGGGCGAACCGGCGTTGAACTCCCTGCCCGCCACCCCGACGGTGCTTTGGAAAATCGAGGCTGGCGAAGGCTTCACGTCGCCGGTGATCGCCGGCGGCAAGGTGGCCTTCATGGACAACGAGAACGGCCGCGAAGTGCTGCGCCTGCTCAACGCTGCGGATGGTCGCGAACTCTGGAAGGCGGAGATCGACGATGTTTTCCGCGACAGCCAGGGACCGCCCGGCCCGCGCAACACGGCGGTGTTCGACGGCGACCGGGTTTACGCCGTCTCCTGCAAAGGCGAACTCCAGTGCCGGGCGGTGGCCGACGGCAAATTGCTCTGGCGCACCAGCTACACGAACGACCTGCACGCGGTCTTCATTGGCGAGCGCGGCACCGCGCCCGGTGCCACGCGCCACGGCAACAACGGTTCGCCGCTGATCGACGGCCCGCACCTGATTGCACCCGTCGGCGGGACGAACGGGCACGGCGTCGTCGCCTTTGACAAGCTCACCGGAAAGATCGCGTGGCATTCGCAGGATGACGTGGCCGGCTACAGCGGCCCGGTGCTCGCGGAACTGGCGGGCGTCAAACAGATCATCGCCTTCACCGCCGATGGCATCATCGGCCTGCGCCGCGACAACGGCCAACTGCTCTGGCGCGTCCCCATGCAGACCGCCTACGCGCGCCACGTCATGACGCCCGTGGTGTGGAACGACATCGTCGTGGCCGGTTCACACACCGCCGGGTTGGTGGGCATCAAGGTCACGGCCGAGGGCGGTATGGTGCCGTCGGAACAAGTCTGGGTGAACAAGGACGCCGCGCCCAACTTCATCCACCCCGTCGCGCGCGGACAACATCTCTTCACGCTCGGGCCGCGCAAAAACATCCAGTGCGTCGATCTCGCCACCGGCGAAGTGAAGTGGTCCGAGGACGGCCTGGTCATCACGTCGGCGGACAAGGCTTACGCCGGTTTTCTGCGGGTGGGCGAAAACGTCCTCATGCTGACCGATGCCGGCGAACTGGTGCTCTTCAAAGCGAGTGCGGAGAAATGCGAAGTGCTATCCCGCGTGCAGGTGGCTGGCGTGAACTGGTGCAATCCCGCCTACGCCGACGGTGTGCTCTACCTGCGCGACGGCATCCGCGGCAAAGGGAACCTGTTGGCGGTGAAGTTGACGCCATGAGATTCGCCTAACAGGCCACTCTCAAACAAAAGAGCGCGGACGCCAGGTCCGCGCTCGAAGCCGCTGGAAGAGGGTATTACAACGTCTTGATCTCGACCCTGCGGAAGCTCACCGGATCATTATGGCCGGCAAAGCCGAAGAAACCTTCGGTGCGGCTGACACCGGGATGCTTGCTGCCGGCCATGTAGGTGGCCGGATCAATCTTCGCCAGATCGGTGTCGAGGATCACGTTGCCGTTCAATTCCACGCGGATGGTCGAACC
>CAYXDZ010000460.1:0-3249 GCA_964463815.1 uncultured Verrucomicrobiota bacterium
CCAAAATGACTCACCTCCACAACTTTCCTGACCGCCACTTCTGATCGCACCCACCATGCGAAGCTTGCTGGCCATTATCGCACTCTTGATCGCAGCCATTTTGATGCGGGCGCTGATCCTGCGACACATCCGGAGCCAGCCTCGCGCCAACAGCAGGGCGCTCATCCGGATCACGAAAGACCGCTGCGATGTAGAACGCGGTGCCATCGACGCGCTCGGCCGGCAAAAAGTGGCGGAATTGGTTCAAGAAGCGGGGGTCCGCTCGGGCTTCATCGCGTTGGTGGAAAACCGGCTCCACTTCCCGCCCTCCCTCCCATCTGGTCTGCACCAGCGACTGCGCAACATCGTCCTGAACGCTTAGCCGCAGGCCATCCAACCCAGGTTTGTAATCTGCAGCATTGGCGTGAATCGAAACCCTCCGGAGCCCCGCAGTTGCACGGCCGGTGGCAGGTTCAAACTGGCGGGCACCTTTGCGTTGAAGCGGGATGTCCGACGCCCGGTCACCCGCGGGTTTAAGCCCCCTGCCCCGAATGCCTCCAAAATTGGTTCTTGGTGAAACGGGGTGTCTGGTCCACTCTCTCAACCCGGTGGAGCAGGCGTGCTGCCCGGTCAGGTTGAAATTCTGACCCGCCGGTTGGTTCCGGTCCGCAAAACGCCGATTATGCGCCGTTCAGCGCACATCCCGGCCCGGCGGATATTCAAGTCCGTTGCGCCCAATCCGGCCTGCGGTTTGGAACCACCGGATGCCACTTAACCGTTCAGGCGGTCGCCACGGGGCACCGGCCGTTCAATCAACCTTAACCAACCAGCGAATGCGTCATCATAAACTCTCACCCCGCGTCGAATATCGCACGCAGGAAAGCCAGCGTGTCAGCCGTTCCGCGCTCCTCCGCGAGAAGTTCGGGCAATTGAAAACCATGACGGTGGATTACGAGTATTTCAGCCCCGAGGGTAATACCCGCAACCGCCAGATCAAATACACGGTCAACCTCGAGCAGGCGCGCTCGGTCTTCCGGCTCGAATGCCTGAACCACGAATGCGTCGGCGGTGACTTCGACTTGAGCGACGTGCTGGAAGAGGCGGTGTCTGCCCGGCAGGCCACGGTGACGGGCGAGCGCTGCTGCCAGGGCTGGTTGAACAAGAACACCATTGATCAGGTACACTGCCGCCACATCATCCGCTTTCAACTCAACTTCGAATACACCCGGCGCGCACCCAAATCCGAGGCGCGATTACAGAACGCCTGAGGGCGTCCCGGCGCAACTCCATTCCTCCTGATGAGCGAGTTCCCGCCGAGCCCGAGCTTTTGCGAAGCCTACTGTGCGCGCCACGGCTGTTCGCCGGCCGAATTCGAGCAGGCCGCCTTTCGTCGCAGTATGCCGGTGCTCAAGTGGCCGCTGGCCGGACTCGTCGCGCTGTACCGCCCCGCCTTTTTCAAGGATGACCACGAGGCGATCCGGCGGCTCGGAGCGACGCGCGGCCGCGATCATTTTCGGGCCGAGCTCAACGACCTGCACTACATCACACAACGCGACGGCGGCTGGTTGCGCCGAAGACTCGGACTGCACGTCTCACTCTCGCGGCTGGAAAGACTCCACGCGAGTGTGTTCAACGGCTCGTAGGCGGGGTGGCAGGCGATGCAGGAGAGGATTTGCCAGGCTTCCATTGCAAGGGCTTGCTGAACCGGGGGGCAACGCCAGCCTTTCCACGCTCTCCATCGCTCCGGGTTTTACATTCGCGGGATTTGAGCCTATTGCTTCTTCCGCATGGCTGAAGCCTCCCTTGCCACCATCCCGATGGCCGTGACGGAAGCCCGCGCGCGGTCGAGTGGGCGCGCGACCTCGTGGTATTCCTGCATCATCGTCCTTGGCGCGGTCAGCATTGTGACCGGCATCCTCTGGGATATCTCCTGGCATCGCACGATTGGCCGCGACACTTTTTGGACGCCCGCACACCTGGCGATTTATCTCGGCGGCGTGCTCGGCGGGTGCGTGGGCGGCTGGCTGGCGTTGCGCGGAACTTTTGTCGCCGCCCCGGAAGAACAGGCGGGAATGGTCTCCGTGTTTGGCCTGCGCGCCCCCTTCGGGGCGTGGCTTTGCATCTGGGGCGCGCTCGCCATGCTGACCTCCGCGCCCTTCGATGACTGGTGGCACAATGCGTACGGGCTCGACGTGAAGATTCTATCGCCGCCCCACACCGTGCTGGCGCTGGGGATGTGGGCCATCGTCTGGGGGGCCTTGTTTCTTGTGCTTCGCGAACAGAACCTCGCGAAACAACAACGCGCGGCCGGGTCCGAGACCGGGACGCTGGCGGCCACACGTCATCCCCTGCCCGGTCAATGGCTGGTGATTTTTGCCGGCGGCATCTTGATCGCGATGGCGGCGACGTTTCACACCGAGCACAGTTGGCCGAATCAGCAGCGGTCGATCACGTTCTACCAGATGTCCTCGGTGGCCTACCCGCTCTACCTGACGGCGCTGGCGCGGGCGTCCAACTTCCGCTTCGGAGCCACGTTGGTGGCGGCGACTTACATGCTGATCTACTGTCTCCAAGGCTGGCTGCTGCCGTTGTTCCCGGGGCAGCCGGGACTCGGCCCGGTTTACAATCCGGTCACTCACTTTGTGCCCCTGACGTTTCCGCATCTCCTGGTCGTCCCCGCGCTGGCCATCGACCTCTTGCGCTGGCTGCGCGGCAGCAAGCCCGGCTGGTGGCGCGACTGGCTGCTGGCGGCGGCAATCGCCGTTGCGTTCACCGGACTGTTCTTCGTGACGCAATGGTACTTCAGCGCGTTCCTGATCAGTGAAGCGTCTTACAACCGGTTCTTTTTTGGCGATCTGCACTGGGGTTATTCCGAAGGCCCCGGCGAATATCGCAACCAATTCTGGCACATCCGCCGACCGCAGTATCATCCGCCGGTGACCTTCTCCGGCATGCTGTGGGCGTTGTTGTTCTCGTTTTGTGCGGTGCGCGTGGGGCTGTGGTTTGGTCACTGGCTGGGAAAGGTGAGGCGATAATGAGAACGGCTTCCAGGCTCCAGGCTCCAAGATTCAAACCAGCTTTGATGATCCTGTTCCCAACCAGTAATCGCCAGGGCGCAACCACTCCGCACCGTAAAATTTTTACCGGCGCGGGGTTGGCTCGGTTGCCATTGGCCGCGTTGCTTGTCTGGCTTCTGCCGACGGTTCTTTCCGCCCACTCGGGGTCCCAAAATGTTTTTTACGAGGGCAACATCGGTCCGTACGCCGCGCG
>CAYXDZ010000461.1:0-3248 GCA_964463815.1 uncultured Verrucomicrobiota bacterium
GAGTCATCAGAATGAGTCGGGTCTCAAAAAAGGCCGTTGTTCAACAACCTGTTAACTCTCCAGCGGGAAAGGAATAGCGTCTGATTGTCGACGGGTCCTCAATTGGTATTCCCAAGAGCACGTCGCCGCTGGGAGAAAAGCTTGCGGCCGCCAATTGAACTTGATTGAGAAATGAAGGAAGTACGCTACCGGTTTGAGGATCGTACAAACGGACTTTGTCGAAGCGCACGTTGACGAGCAGTTCTTGGCCATCAGGTGCAAAAGACAACCCCGCTGCTCCGTCCAATCCGGTGGGAAATGTATGAACCGGTTTCGCATCAGACACACGCCATATTTGAACCCCGTATGAGAACGATGATGACGCGAGAAACTGCCCATCGGGCGAGAAGGCCAGCCCATTTATCCAATCACCTCGTCCGTGAAAATAGCAAACCAAGGAACCGTCAGCCACGCGCCAGATACGCGGCACGGCATCACGTCCGGCGGTGGCCACGAGTTCTCCGTCAGGAGAGAAAGCCACAGCGTTCACCCGGTCGGAGTGATCGCCAAATGTACGCAATAAAACCCCATCTCCTGCATTCCATAGCTTAACCGTTCGATCATGAATCTCACCGACGGACGCCAATAAGTTGCCATTTGGGGAAAGCGCTATGGCTCCGGCTAGCCCGGCATGACCTCCCTTTATCCAATGAATCTCGTCGGCAGGTAATTGAAACAGGGGCACCAGAATGGCAAATGCTAGGACGGCAAATTTCATGGACATCCTTTCATGGGAACTTGATTTCGTCACCAGTCTAACTCGTCGTGCCATCTACGTAAAGCGCGGCTTGCTCCGCGAAGGCTTGTACCCTATCACTAGTTCATCCGCCAGAGCGTGAAGTTCAGCACGGCGGCAAAGCTGACCCAGGCCAGATACGGCGCGAGCAGCCAGCCGGCGACTTTGCTCACGCGCCGGAACGAAACCAGCGTCGCGACGATGGCCAGCCAGAGGAGCAAGATTTCCGCGAAGGCGACGCCCGGCCATTGCAGACCGAAAAACAGCGGCGACCACACGGCGTTCAAGGCGAGTTGGACGAGGAAGAGGGCCAGCGGTGTCCGTTGCGCCGCGAAGCCGCCCCGCTTCCAGACCAGCCAGGCCGCCACCGCCATCATCGTGTAGAGCGCACTCCACACCGGACCGAACAGCCAGGCGGGTGGATTCCAGGACGGCTTCGCCAGTGCAGCGTACCACTCACCCGGCGAAAAGAGCGCGCCGAGCGTGGCGGCACTGAAGCTGGCGACGAGCCAGCCACCGAGGGCCAGCCCGGCGCGCAGACGGGAAGTCGGAACCAAGTTGGAGCGTTGCGCGGCGGAGGGCAGTGCGGCGGACATGGCCTTGTTTGGCGGCGATTTCCCGGCAGGTCAAGTCAGGCGTGCCAAGGATCGCCGCCGCAAGCTCAAGGAGTTTGATCGGTGGAAGTCGGAGCAAACATCTGTCCGCGACTTGCGGGTCGTGCGAATGCCCGCAAACTCGTGGCGGATGACAATCGAAGCGCAACGGGCCGGGCTCCTCTGGGGCAGCTTCATCGGCGACGCCCTCGCCATGCCGGTGCATTGGTATTATGACCGCGCCGCGTTGCAGCGGGATTATGGTCTGGTACGCGACTACGTGGCACCGCGCAATCCGCACCCGGACAGCATCCTGTGGCGCTCGACCTACACCCCGCTCAACGAACGCGGCGACATCCTGCGCGAGCAGGCGCAATACTGGGGTCAACGCGGCGTTCACTATCACCAGTTTCTGCGTGCCGGGGAGAACACGCTCAATCTGCAACTGGCCCGCGTGCTCGTCGAATCGCTTCGCGAACGCGGTCGTTATCACGCGGACGACTACCTCCGGCGTTACCTCGACTACCTGCTCACGCCCGGGCGGCACCGCGACACTTACGTTGAAGAGTGTCACCGAAAATTCTTCACCGCCCATGCCCGTGGCACCAACCCGCGCAAGTGCGGGGGCCATGACATTCACATCGGCGGCCTCGCCCACGTCGGGGTGCTTTGCGCGTTTCTCGGTGGCGACCCGGAGTCCGCGCGTTCAGCCGTGCGCGAGCATGTGCAGCTTACGCACCGCGCGCCGGAAGTCCTGGCGGCGGCGGACGCGCTCGCGCGCATGCTGTGCGCGGTGCTGGCCGGTGCCGGTTTGCGAACCGCCATTTTCGAGCAGGGCCGCGATTGGTTCTCCCAACGCCGGGCCGAACAGTGGTCGCGCGAACCCGATGAAGTGGTCATCGGTCAGCGGGTCAGCCCCGCCTGCTACATTGCCGACGCCTTCCCCGCTTCGCTGTTTCTGGCCTGGAAATATGCCGCCGAATTCGAGGCTGGGATCATTGCCAACACCATTGTGGGGGGCGACAACTGCCATCGCGGGGCCGTCGTGGGCGCACTGCTCGGCGCGGCGGCCGGAGCGACCCGGATCCCCGACCGGTTCATTGAAGGACTGCATGAAGCCGGCACGCTGCGTTGCGCACTCCCGACGTCGGCCCTTTGCCCATAAATTCACGACCGGGGGCCTCGGGCCAGCCAGTCTGTCGCCGCGAATGAAACTTTCCAACCATGCCCATCGCGATGCCCGCTACTGATCCCACGGTGGATGTATTGATCATCGGAGCGGGCATGGCCGGGCTCTGTGCGGCGATGGACCTCCAGCGGGCGGGTCGCCACGTCTTGCTGATCGACAAAGGCCGGGGCGTCGGCGGCCGCCTGGCCAGCCGTCGGGTGGGGGGGGCCACGTTCGATCACGGCGCACAGTTCATCACCGCGCGCGACCCGCGCTTCGCGGCCGCCATGCAGCAGTGGCAAGAAGCTGGCGTGGTGGTCGAATGGTGTCGCGGCTTCACGGCACAGGCGGACGGCCATCCGCGCTGGCGGGGCCACCCCGCGATGACTTCCCTGCCGCGGCATCTGGCGCAGGGCCTGGCGGTCCGGCTCGGGCAGTTGGTGGTGGCGGTGCGCCGTTTCCGCGCGCAATGGGTTGCGGAAACGACGGCCGGCGAACTGGTTCAAGCCAGCGCCGTGGTGTTGACTCCGCCGGTGCCGCAATCGCTGGCGCTGCTGGAGCGCGGCGTGGTTCCGCTGGCTCCCGCCCTCCGGGCGCGCCTCGCGGGCATTGATTATGAGCGATGTCTGGCTGTGCTGGCCGTGCTTGATGGCCCCTCGCGGTTACCCGCGCCTGGCGCGCTGGCACCTGCCACCGGCCCAATCGCCTGGGT
>CAYXDZ010000462.1:0-3246 GCA_964463815.1 uncultured Verrucomicrobiota bacterium
CCCCGGCCCTGGCCCAGGCAAAGAAGAAGGTCACCAAGGCCGACGACCTGCCACGCATCACCTACCAGGTCGAGGGCACGGCGACCGAACTGGTGACTGACGCCGGGAAGTTCGAGCCGTTCGCCCGCCAGGTCAGGGCGGACATTGAGCGCATTTTCGCCCAGTACGAAATCGAGGACAAAAGCACCCTCAAGGAGTTCAAGGGTACGCTGCTCGCCATGGAACTGCTCGCTGGCAACGACGACGCGGCGCTGGCCCTGATCCGCGAACTCCGCGAACTCGAAGACAAACCCTCGGCGAAGCTGATGACCGGCCTCTCGACCGAAGCACGCATCACCGCCGCGAAGCTGGTCGAGAATCCGCGCCAAAATCCCGACGCGCTGAAACGAACCTTCCAGGAAGTTTACACCGCGCGCCTGAAGGAACTGCCGTGGGAGGTCGTGCAGGCCGATGTGAAGCAGGCCAAGGGCAGCATGGAGATTCGCAGCGAGAATCTTTACCTCGGCATGATCCAGAGCCAGATCGAGCCGGCCCTCAAGGAGACGGGCACACTTAGCAGTGACATCGCGCAGGCGCTCGTCGGCTTCCGTTCGTTCATCCAGGTGCAGCTCCCGTTCAAGGAGCAGATGGTTGCCGCGCTGAGTTCCGTGATCGCCTTGCACGACGTGAAGAAGCCCGACATCTGGGCCGCGCGCGAATGGACGCTCACGGCCGCCGACGCTGGACAACCCGTCGTCGTCGCGATCTGGGATTCCGGCGTGGATGTCGCCATCTTCAAGGGCCAGCAGTTCATTAATGCGAAAGAAGAAATGAACGGCCAGGACGATGACGGCAACGGCTTCATCGACGACGTGCATGGCATCGCCTACGACCTGCTGGCGAACAAGGAGCCGCACTTGTTGTATCCGCTCCAGGGCGCGCAGGATCGGCTGCCCTCGATGAAGAACCAGATCAAGGGCCTGCTCGATTTACAGGCGGCCATCGACAGCCCGGAGGCGGGCGAGTTGAAGCGCATCATGTCCGGCATCAAGCCCGAGGAAGTGAAACCCTTCATTGAGGACTTGAACCTGTTCGGCAATTACAGCCACGGCACGCACGTCGCCGGCATCGCGGCCGCCGGCAATCCCTTCGCCCGCGTGCTCTCCGCGCGCATGACCTACGATCATCGCATGATCCCGCTCGCGCCGACCGTCGAGCTGGCGAAGAAGGAGGCCGTCATGTATCGCGAGGTCGTCGCTTACTTCAAGGCGAACGGCGTGCGGGTCGTGAATATGAGCTGGGGCGGTTCGCAGAAGGACATCGAGGGCACGCTCGAAGCGAACGGGATCGAGAAGGACGCCGCCAAACGCGCCGAACTGGCCCGCGAGATTTTCAAGATCAGCCGCGACGGGCTTTACGATGCGCTCAAGAGCGCGCCGGAGATTCTCTTCGTGTGCGCCGCCGGCAACAGCGATGACGACAACCAGTTCCAGGAACTGATCCCGTCGTCGTTCCAGTTGCCGAACATGATCACCGTGGGCGCGGTGGACCAGGCGGGCGACCGCACGTCGTTCACGACCTTCGGCCAGAACGTCGAGGTGTATGCGAACGGCTTTGAGGTGGACAGCTACATTCCGGGCGGCGACCGCATGAAATTCTCCGGCACGTCGATGGCGTCGCCGAACGTGGCGAACCTCGCGGCCAAGGTCATCGCCGTGAAACCGTCACTCAAACCGCAGGAAGTCGCCGCGCTCATCAAGCAGGGTGCCGAGAAAGGCGGCAGTGAGAACTTCACGTTGATCCATCCCAAGAAGACGGGGGAGATGGTGGGGAAGTGAATATCAGTGCATGCTTCAAGTTTCTGTTCTGCGATAAAATGAAGCCACTGAAGCTCGCCGTCGTTCTTGCAGGCACGCTGTTGCTGAGCGGGTGTAGTGACGCCGACAAGCTTTGGGAGGACGGGAACTACCGAGTCTACGCCCGACCCAATTCTCGTGAAATCATCATGGGGTATCACTTTGGCGATGGTAGCGTCCTCGGCCTTTCCGATCCCACAGTCACCGCGGCGGGAGCTGATGCACGACACGTCGTGTTTGAGGTGAACGCGTCCAAGTTGTTCTACATCGTTCGAGAGCCCAACGGTGAAGGAACCACTCACGGCCCCTTCGATAAGGATGCGTTCACAGTGATTTCTGAGCAGCATTCTTTGCCCCCCTTTGAATGGCACCTTAAGCGATGAACAAGCCATCCCAAACCCGCGAGAAGGGCGGATCATACCAGTCTGATCGGATCGAGCGGGATCGCCCTCGGCGACCTCAAGCCAACGGGCAAAGTTTTGTTCGAAGGCGCTGAACATTTTGCCCGGTCCGAGAACGGTTTCATCCCCAAGGGTGAAACGATTGTGGTCACCTCGGTCGGGGCGTTTGAAGTGGGCGTCAGGCACTCGTGAAAGCGGTGCCGCCGCTGCGCTCCGCCACCGCGGCCAAAGACTTGGCGGCTCAAGCTCGCTTCCAGTTTCAGAGTCAGCGCTCGTATGAGGTTTATCCGCATTGCCGCCCCGGCCATCTCCTTGTGTGAAACGGATTAACTTCCGCCAACTTGGTTCCGCTCATGCAACCAAAGTGCGCCGAGTGCCACCAGCAAGGCGGCGATCAAAACCAGCAGAACAAGGGCGCAATTGAAGATGACTTTCTGGCGGGTTGTCCTGGGTTGAAGCGTCACCAGGTGTTTGCCGATCATCCGATCAAGCAAGTGGTGCAAGACAACAATCACAAGCGGAAGACCCACACAGTAAGCTGTCACCAAGAGAACCCTGCGCAGGGCTGGATGCTCAACTTTGGGATACATCGTGAGCAGCACAAGTGTTCCGGCGAAAACAATGACATAAGCCCAAAGGAAAATCCTGGCGGCACGTTTTGACGGTGGGAAGTGTGGTTCCATTATTCTCGGTCCAGATGTGCACCGAGGTGCCCGGCCAGCAGCGCGTACGCCCTTTCGCGCATGGCTTCGGGGAAGTCGTGTTCGCAGTCGGGGTGTTCGACGAGCAGGTTGTCCGGTTTGCCAAACAGTTCATAGACCGGGCGCGCGGCGGCGGCGACGCGGGCGACGCTCTCCCACCTGAAGTTCGCGTCGCGCAATGGCGCGCTGAGGAAGCACACGCGCGGGGCGAGCGCGCCGATGAGTTCGGCGAAGTCGAAAGGGATCTCCTCCAACCGGCCGGCGTAATCGAGCAGGCGCGGCATATAACGCAGTTGACACCAGCCGCGC
>CAYXDZ010000463.1:0-3234 GCA_964463815.1 uncultured Verrucomicrobiota bacterium
ATTGTTCAGCCTGACACCGTTTGATCAGCCCGGTAGATCAGGACGGCACCGATGCCTTGAAGGAGAAAATTTGGCACCCACACAAGCAGATGCGGATACAGCTCAGGCTTGGTAGCCAATTTTTCGCCGAGGATGAAAAAACCGTAATATACGCCCACTAAAGCCAGCGCTAAAAGCAACCCAAAGCGTGTCTCGCGCCGGTGCCTTTGCAGGCCCAGTGGAATGCCCACCAGCGTGAAGCCGATGCACGCAAAGGAGAAGGCCACCTTGGAGTGGATTTGAAAGGTGATCGGGGTCACATCCACACCCATCGCCACCCGGCTCTGTCGCTCTTTGACAAGGTCAAGCAAGGACCGGTTCCGCAACGACGCCTCCTTCATGCCGGATTCGGCGTCCAACTTCAGGGGCGGCAGGGAAAACTCGTCGAAATACGACGGCAGCTCGTGGCCGAAGTCCATCAGATGGCCGTCATACAAAGTGACGCCGAGGGACTGGGCTTCGCTGTCCACCTCCAGTTCCGCCCGGGCGGCGCGAAACACACGCGTCGCCTGGCCCGCCTCCAGTTGGTAGAGGGAGACGTCCCGAAGCTGTTGGCCCGAGGCACTGCCGATGTAGATGGTGAACCCCGCATCCGGAAAATCGTGGAACGCGCCGGGCGGCAGCACCAGCCCGAGATTGGCCCGGCCCAGCTCGAACAGCATCTGCTTGAAGGCCTGCCGGGCGCGTGGCGCGAAATCGAGATTCACCATCGCGCACACGATGCACATGAGCAGACTGAAGATCAGCACCGGCGAAATGAGCGACACCAGGCTCACGCCACTGGCGCGCATGGCGGTCAATTCCTGGTCGGCACTCAGCCGGCCGAAAACCAGCAGCGCGGCGGTGAGCATCCCGATGGGCAGCGCAAAGACCAGGATGAACGGAAGCAACAAGCCGATCGCCTGGGCCACCGTCCACAGGTTCGCGCCCTGGTTGAGCAGTACGCCAAGGGCTTCCTTGATCACCGAACCCAGCAAAAGCACGCCCGCAAACACGGCCACCGTGACCATCAAGGTGGCCAGAATCTGGCGCATGAGATACCAGTGCAGGATTTTCATCGGGCGCGACGCGCGGCGTCAGTGTCGAAACCGGGCGCGGGGAGTCAATGTTTGATTGGTTTTCGATCAAGTGACCGCCCGACACGACCCGCCGGGCAACGGGCTACAGATTCGGTCCGGCTTTCCAGTTGAGTTCCCGCCGGTGCCTCGTAACCTCCGCATCCATGGACCTGACCTGGCTTTCCGAACCCGCCGCGTGGATTTCGCTGATCACGCTCACGCTGCTCGAAGTCGTGCTCGGCATCGACAATGTGATCTTCATCTCGATCCTCGCCGGCAAACTGCCGCCCGAACAGCAGGCCCGGGCGCGCAAGCTGGGCCTGCTGGCAGCCCTCGTCACCCGGATCATTCTGTTGCTCGGGCTGACCTGGGTCATGGGGCTCACCAAACCCTGGTTCACCATCCCGCAACTGCCCCTGATGAAAGCCGCGATGCCGATCTCCGGACGCGACCTGATCCTCATCGTGGGCGGTTTGTTCCTGATTTTCAAATCGGTGAAGGAGATCCACGAAAAACTCGAGGGCGAACCAGGCGTTGCATCGGCCCGGGTCATGCCTTCGTTCTCAGCCGTGATCATCCAGATCATGCTGCTGGACATCGTAGTCTCGCTGGACTCGGTGATCACGGCCATCGGCATGGCGGACCGGGTGGCCGTCATGATCGCCGCCGTCATGATCGCGGTGGGTGTGATGTTGGCGTTTGCCGGCAGGATCAGCGACTTCGTGCATCGGCATCCGACCCTCAAAATGCTGGCGTTGAGCTTCCTGCTCTTGATCGGCTTCACGCTGATGGCGGAAGGGTTCGAGGTCCACGTGCCCAAGGGCTACATCTACTTCTCCATGGCGTTCGCGCTGGGAGTCGAGATGCTCAACCTCCGGCTGCGCAAGGCGGCGCACCCGGTCGAGTTGAACCAGAAATACAAGTGACCGGCTGCGGAATGGCTACCCGGCCAATTTGATCTGCTCCGCCAACTCCTCCGCCGGGTAGGTCCAGATCTCCGCGAGGGTGGGATGGTAATGGGGCGTGGCCGCCAACTCGTGGACGGTCATTCGCTTCGCCATGGCGACGATGATTTCGTGGATCAATTCGCCGCCGCCGGGACCGACGCAGCAGCCCCCGACGATCTCGCCAGTCTTGGGATCGGCGAGCAGTTTCACAAAGCCGTGCAGCGCCTCCATGATCAGCGATTTGCCGTGATCGTTGAACGGATAGCTGGCGGCGAGACAGGCGATGCCGCGCGCCTTCGCCTCCCGCTCGGTCAAACCCACCACCGCCACCGGCGGATCAGTGAACACGACGAACGACAGCAACCGGTAATCCATCGCCTTCGGCCGCTGCGGCTGCGCAATGTTATGCGCGGCAATCTCCCCCTGCTGGATCGCGACATGGACGATCTCGTGCGGCCCCGTGCAATCGCCCGCCGCGTAAACGTGCGGTGCCGTGGACTGCATCCGCTCGTTGGTCTTGATGCGACCATTCTCCAGTTCCACCCCGGCGCGCTCGGCGTGAAGGTGCCGCGTGTTGGGGGAGCGCCCGAGCGCAAACAGGATTTCCTCCGCGGTCGCCTCGATGCGCCGGCCGTCCTTTTCAAAAACCACCGTCTTGTGATGACCATGCCTGCGGGCCTCGATCAACTGGGTTCCGGTGTACACGTGCAGCCCTTCCGCGACCAGCGCCCGCTCGACGGCTTCCGCCGCGTCGTCATCAAAGTCCCGCAGCAGGCGCGGCCCACGCTGGATGATCGTGACGCGGGTACCCATGCGCGCAAAAAACTGGGCCGTCTCGACCGCGATCGCGCCGCCGCCGAGGACGATCAAGGACTGCGGCAAGTGATCGAGTTCCAGCGCCGAATCGCTGGTGAGGTAGCCGGTCTCCTTGAGCGAGACCAGCGGCGGCTCGGCCACCACGGACCCCGTGCTGATTACAAAGTGTCGGCCGGTGATGGTCTGGCCGTCGCTGAGCGCCAGGGTGTGGGCATCCTGAAAGCGGGCTTCGGCACGAATGAAGGTGAAGCGTCCGTCGGTGAGCTGGCCTTTCCGGTAATCCGCGAATTCCTTGATCAGTTTTCGCTTGCGGGCCATCACGGCGGGGAAATCGATTTTCACTTCGCCTGTGCGGATGCCCCAGGTGCCGGCGT
>CAYXDZ010000464.1:0-3231 GCA_964463815.1 uncultured Verrucomicrobiota bacterium
TCGCTGTCGTCGAAGACGCCGTAGCCAAACACGCCCGCCTTGGGAACTTGCTCGCCCAGCCAGGCGGCGAAGCTGGTTCCTTGCGGTGAACTGACGCTGAAGTTCACGAGCGTGAGCGCGTCCGGGGTGGCTCGCAATGCGGCCAGCGCCTGGTCCGGTTCCACGCACACGACCCTGGTGGCGGCCTGTTCCTGACGGGACAGCCAGTAGCCGAGGGCCCGGCGGACGCCAAAGTCCGGTTCCACGACGACGACGTTCTGCCACTTGCCGGTGGTGCGCTCCGGCTCCGGTGGTTCGCCCGGCTCCGTGGCGGGAATGGCCAGGACGGTGGCGTAGGTACAGGCAAAGGGATTCGCGCTCCAGCAGATGCCCACCGTGACCTCCCGAAAATAGCTCAGCCGCGCCTGCTTCCAGCCGTGGCTGGCGATCATGCCAAAACGCTCCGCGGCGGCGCGCGCGGCGGCATCCTCGTCGGCGGTGCCCAGGGGGAAGTATTCGCGCTCCCCGCGATGCTCGATCAGCACGCTCCATTGCGTGTCGTTCTGGCCGGGGAGCCGGGCCGTGTACTTGCGCCGGATGAGCCGGGGCTTCCAATACGCGGGCGAGGTGCGGTCCACATTGGGGGTGCCGGCGGCACTGTTCGCGCGCGGGGCGGTCTCGTTGTCGGTGGGGCTGGCTTCCGGCGCCTCTGTCGGCGGGCCTTCCGTGGCCAGTCGCCGGTATAACTCCAACGCCTCCGCGGCGGCGGCGTCCTGGTTGGCCGATTTCAGGGAGAAGGTGCGGCGCACGCCGGCCACTTGAATTTTCACCGACCACCGGCTGACGAGGTAACGGCGGCCGCGATGGGTGTAGGTGTTGCGATAAACGCGCGTGCGCCAGTACTCCGGGGAGAAGCGGTCGATGATTTTCGGGACGGCGCGGGGCGGGCTTTTGCTTGGACGCTTCTTGGACACGCGCTTGGTTTAGCCGTGCGCCCTCCTGCGGGCAAGCCGCAAGCGAAGTCGGTTGCCTTGCCGCGCGCGAGGCTTCACGCTCTGGCCGGTGCCGGGTGTGATGGCCGGCAAGCCGCCGGTGGACCGGTCGGCCGGTTCGCTTCGATAGGTTGGGGGCGGCCACCATCGTCACCGGCCGGCCGCTGGTGCCGGTGAAAAATTCACGCGGGCGACGGCCCGGCAACAGCCCGGCGACGACCAGGTGTACGCACGGTGACAACGACCCGGCGCACACCACCCATACAGGGGATTGTCGGCGCTGGCTCAATCGCTACACTGCTGACGATCGGATTAAGCAAAACGTATATGAATCAGTTCCGACCCCGCCTTCGTTCCGGAAACAACCACTCCGGTTTCACCCTCATCGAACTGCTGGTGGTGATCGCCATCATCGCCGTGCTCGCCGGGTTGCTATTGCCCGCCTTGGGCAAGGCCAAGGAGCAGGGGAGAAAAATCCAGTCGGTGAACAATCTCCGGCAGATTGGTGTGGCCGTGCTGCTGTATGCGGAGGACAACAACAATACCTTCCACAACATCAATGGCAGCGCGCCCAACCACGGCATGTGGACCGCCAATCCGCGCTCCGAGGCGTGGCTCCCGGCCGACCATCCCCTCGCCTACTGGGGCATTGGATATGTCGAGATGCTGGGCGGCTACCAGGGTGCCCGCAAAATCTTCCGTTGTCCGAGTGCCCGGATCGTTGATGAATGGCGCGAGGACGGGCTGCGCTTTCCGGCTGACTTCTGGCTCTCCTCGAGCTACGGGCTGAACCAGTTTGTGGTGACCCCACCGGATGGTGGCCGGGGGCCGCGCAAGCTGTCCGACATTACCAGTCCCGCCACCACGATCTTCGCGCAAGATGCCGCCGAGTCCAAGATGGAGGGACCGGGCGATTCCATTGGCTTGTTTCCCGGCCAGACCGAGATCCTGACCCAATGGAAGTATGGTCTCGCCTCGCTTTATCCCGAACAGCCCATGGAGCGGGAGTGGTGGCGGCACAACGACTCGGGCAACATCCTCTGGGTGACCGGCACCGTCACTTCGATCCGCAAGAACCCCGGCGTGGACTACCGCTGGTACACCGGTGAAGCGCCCGTGGAAATGCCGAAATTCTAGCCCTTCACGATTTCACGAAATTCCATGATTGCCTCCCGCTTGTCCGTTGTTTGCTCACTCCTGCTGGCCGCCCTCTTCACCGCCGGTTGCGGTGGCGGCGAGGAGGCTCAAATCCCCGAAGCCCTGTCGCTGTCCGAGGCCCCCAACACTCTGGAAGAGGCCTTCGCCAATGCGCCGGCCGATGCCCGGGCCGAGGCCCAGGCCGCGGCGGCGGCCCTCAATTCCGGTGACTACGGCCGGGCCTTGATGATTCTCCAGCAGTTGACCGCGCGGCCCGAGCTCACCGGGCCGCAGCGCGAACTGGCCACGCGCTCCCTGCTCACCGCCCAGCAGGAAACCGCCAAGGCGGCGGAGGCGGGCGATGAAGAATTGAAACGCCTCATGCGTTACCGCTCGGCGACCAAGTAAACATTTTTCCCGGTAGGGTTTCCACCCATTGCCGGGATATTTTCTGATCCGACACCATCCCCAACCCCTATGAACAAAACAACCAACCGCCCCAGAAAAATCCTGGCCGTATGGGCGACGGCCATCTCCTTGGCGGGAGCGCTGCACGCGCAAAATCCCGCCGGACTTTGGAACTTCACCAACGGTGATCTGGCCGCGGACGGCTTCGGCCAGGCGCTCCAATACGCCGGCGGCACCACCACGACCTCGTTTGGCACCACCACCTCGTTTGGCATCGCGGACATAGGCGGGCAGCCGGCCAATGTGATGAAGATTGACGCGGCCGCGAACAATGGAGGCTACCGCATGCCGGTCGGGGTTGCCGCGAATGGCGGGGGTACCTTCGTGAACAATTACACGCTCGTGATGGATGTCTTTTACCCGGCCGAGAGCGCTGCGGTGAAGCGCCCCTTGTTGGAAACGGATTTGGGCGAGATCAACACCACCGACGGGGTGGAATTCTTCATCAACCCCGCCGGCGAATTCTCCGGTCCCATCACCGCCTTGGGCAGTCTTGCAGCGGATACCTGGTACCGGCTCGGCATCGTCGTGGACGGGGGTAACAATCAGGTGCGCCTCTACATCAACGGCGTCGAGCAGGGCTCGTTTGCCGCCGGTGGCGTGGATGGCCGTCTGGCCCTCAATCCCAGCACCTCCTTCACACCTCATGCCGAAT
>CAYXDZ010000465.1:0-3227 GCA_964463815.1 uncultured Verrucomicrobiota bacterium
AAGCCCAACTCGTTCGCCAACCCGGTCTTGCGGGCGTCAAGGTGCGGGCGCTCGCTTACGAAGGGGACACGGTGATCGAGCAGCATCGCCAGCTCAATTTCCCGACGTGGGAGGAGCAGTTGCAGAAGATTGGCGCGACCGTCGTGATCGTGCAATTCGGCCAGATGGAGGCGTTGCGTCAGGACGTTTCGGCGGACGAATTCATTGCGACATACGAGAAGCTGCTGAGCCGGCTCGTCGGGACCAACCGCCAGGGCGTCATTCTCTCGCCGACACCTTTCGAGAAGCCGGCTCCACCGCTGCCGGATCGCACGGCGTTCAATGCGCGGATTGAGGAACAATTGCCCCGCTTGCACGCGCTCGCGGACCGCTTGGACGCCGGGTTTGTGGACTTGTACCGGGCATTGCCAGTGGAGGAACCGCTGACGCGTGACGGCATTCATCTTCATGAAGACGGACTGCGCGCGGCGGCGCGTGCCATCACGAAACAACTCTCGCTGCGACCGCTGCGGGAGGATGACCCGGTGCTGCTCGGGTTGCTGGCCGAGAAGAACCGCCTGTGGTTCAACTATCATCGTCCGCAGAACTGGGCGTTTCTTCATGGTGATCGAACAGAACAATTGTTCAGCCGGGACCATCAAGATCCACAAATCCGCCGCCTCCTGCTTGAGATGGAGGAATATTTGCCGCTCATCGAGGCGAAGGAGCGGGCCATCATCAACCACTTGCGCGGCGTGCAGGTGGAGAAGAACTGAGGAAATGGCTATGTCCGAAATCCAAACGACCACGGTCCTAATCAAATATGAAAGCCGAAAGCCGAATCACGAGAGATCGTCCGCCCCGATGATGAGGGGTATTCGGCCTTCGGGATTCGATCTTGTTTCGGATTTCGGGTTTCGAATTTCGAGTTTGACCCGGGTCGCGGCCGTCGTCACCGGCATGTACCTCAGTGTCTCGCCGCTCGTCCGTGCTGCCGATCCCGCAGTCGAGCTGGCTTCGTTCAACGTGGCCGAAGGATTCGAAGTGAGCCTGTTCGCCTCCGAGGCCAAAGGCGTGGTGAAACCGATTCAAATCCGCTTCGATGCGCGCGGCCGGCTGTGGGTGGTTGGCAGCGCCGTCTATCCGCAGATCAAGCCCGGCGATTTTCCCGACGACAAGGTGCTCATCCTCGATGACCGCAATCGAAATGGCCGCGTTGAAACCGATGAAGTCACGGTCTTCGCCGACGGCCTGATGATCCCCACCGGTCTCGAAGTCACCGGCGACGCGAGTGGGTGTTATCTCGGTGAAGGTCCCAATCTCTGGTTGCTGCGCGATACCGATGGCGACGGGCGCGCGGATGAGAAAAAGATTGTGCTGCGCGGTTTTGGCACCGGCGACAATCACCAAAACATCAATTCGTTCCGCTGGGGGCCGGGCGGTGAAATCTGGTTCTGTCAGGGCTTGCACAACTTGTCGCGCGTCGAGACGCCCTGGGGGGTGCAGGCGCTCGATCAGGCGGGCATCTGGCGTTTCTGGCCGCGCCGCCTCAAGCTCGAGGGCTTTTACGGCAGCGCTGCCGAACCACAAAATCCTTGGGGCTTTGTCTTCACCGACTGGGGCGAACCACTCGAACTCGCCGGCAACAACAGCTCAATTATTTACCCCGTGCCCGGGCTCACGCCGCGGCATCGGCCCGATCAACCCACGTTGATCTGGCGCGAGGGTCGCGGCCGCAAGATGAGCGGCGGTGAGTTCGTGCAAACGGCGCATTTCCCCGCCGACTGGCAGGGGCGGTTGCTCGTCGCCGGTTACATCAACAATGCCGTGTGGGCGATGAATCTGGCGGACGATGGTGCGGGCTTTGCGCTCACCGACGCCGAGCCGTTGATCACCACCACCAACAAAAGCTTCCGGCCGGTCGATGCGCGGTTCGGTCCCGACGGCGCACTCTATCTCGCCGACTGGTATAACCCGATCATCGGCCATTACCAGGCGAGCTTCCGGCATCCGGATCGCGATCATGAGCGAGGCCGCATCTGGCGGGTGACGGCGAAAAGCCGGCCGCCAACCAAAGCGCCGCAACTGGTGGAGGCTTCGATCAATGACTTGCTCAATCACCTCGGCTCGATGGATCGCTGGACACGTGATTTTTCGAAACGCGTGCTGATGGATCGGCCCATGGCTGACGTGGTTGCCGCGACCCGCGTATGGGTCGCTGATCCACTCCGGAGTGAACTCGAATTGAAGGAGGCGCTCGGACTCTTCCAGAGCCTGGAAATGGTTGAGCCCGCTTTGCTCGAACGCCTCGCCCGGTCCGGCGAACCGGGTGCTCGGGCGTACGCTGCTTCGGTGGTGGGTCCGTGGGCGGACCGGCTCGCGAATCCGCTGGCCATCCTGGCACCACTTGCCACGGACCAGCATCCCCGTGTGCGATTGCAAACCATCGTCGCCGCGAGCTGGGTGCCGCTCGTTGAGGCCATCGATGTGGTGCTGGAAGCCGCGACGCACGGGACCGATCCGTTCATCGACTATGCGCTTCGCCAGGCGGTGTTCTCCCTGAAACGACTTTGGCTGCCCGCCCTGCAAGCTGGCCAACTCGCCGTCACGGCGGATGCGACGCGGTTGAGTCTGCTCGTCCGTCACGATGGCAGTGCCGACACGCTGGTTGCCGTGCGCGAGCTGTTGGCGCGTCCGCAGACTCCCGCGAATGCTCGCGCGTCACTGCTGCTGATTCTCGCCGAGCATGGCGACACCGCCGACCTCGCCCGCGTCCTGATGCTCAACGAAGCGGCGACTTTGGAGCGCTTGCTGCCGGTGGTGGTGCGTTCGGCACGCCTGCGGCTGCCCGTGCCCCCGGCCAACGCGAGCGCGTTGCTGAAGGCGCTGTTGCGTGGTTCCAATTCAATCATTCAGAACGAAGCACTGCGTCTGGCCGGCATTTGGAAAATTTCGGAACTGAAGCCTGAACTGATCGCCCGCGCGGCCAGCTCACCTGCGGCCATGGACGGTCTGGTGGCGCTGGACCCGGCTGCGGCTGCGGACCTGTTCGTGAAGCGCCTGCAAGCGCCCGAAGCGGTGGCCGGGGTTGATTCGTTGATCGAGGCTTTTCTGAATCGCAAGGATGCGCTGGATCCATTGGTTGCGGCCTTGCAAACGATTTCGCCGAGCAGGGCCAACGCGCGGGCGGCGGTGGACTTTCTCAATCAGCGCGGCTTCCAGCACGCGGCCTTGTTGAACGCGCTCAC
>CAYXDZ010000466.1:0-3220 GCA_964463815.1 uncultured Verrucomicrobiota bacterium
TGGTCGAGCGCGGCCCGCGGTGGCGACGGCTTTCTCGTCGAGGAACATGAACCGGCGGATTCGCGGTCCAGCGAGGTCGCCCTGCTCGAAAGCGTGGTGTTCCTGCCGCTCGACGGCGCTCTGCAACTCGACTGGCAGAGCGGTCGCGAGCGCGTTTCCAAGCGGATCGGCCCCGGCCAGATCAGCATTCTGCCCGCGAACCACCCCTACTCCGTCCGCGTGCGCGCCGCGGGCCCCAGCGTGGTGGTGTCGCTCACGGACAAACTCCTCACCCTTGCCGCCGCCAATCAGGGATTGTTCGGGGAAGTGCATCCCGTGTGGGTGCATGGCGTCGAGGACGCGCTCCTGCGCGAACTGGTGATGGGCCTGCGCGCGGAATTGCGTACGGCCGGAGAATCCGGCGGGCGCTATTCGCAGACCCTGGCGTCCACGCTCGCCGCCCACATTGTGCGGCGTTACTCAACGGATCAGCTTCAACTTCCGGACCGACGCGGCGGCCTTTCCGCGCCCGCCCTGCGTCGCGTCATACAGAATATCCACGAGCACCTCGACCAGGAACTGACGCTGGACCGGCTCGCCGCGCAGGCCGGGCTAAGCACCTGCCACTTCGCGCGCATGTTCAAGGCCGCCACCGGCCTCGCACCGCATCGTTACGTGCTCAACAGCCGGATTGCCCGAGCGAAACATCTGCTCGCGCAAGGCCGGCACGGACTGGCTGAGGTCGCGCTGGCCGCCGGTTTTTGTGATCAAGGCCACCTCACGCGTTGCTTCCGCCAGACGGTGGGCGTCACACCGGCGGTGTTCGCGCGGGAGTTTCGGGCGGGTTGAGCAGGTTCACCGCCAATAGAAAGCATTCCATGCTCAACTACGCTCACTCATTGCCATGCTTCCTGGCCGTGGCCGTGGGCTTGCTTCGAAAAAGCGGACGGAGAAACCGGTTCATTTGGTTAGTTGTTTAGGAGTTCGAAGTCAACGGGAGAACGGAAGTTCAGAGCGCTGTGGGAGCGCTGACGATTGTAGAAGGCTTCGATGTAATCGAAGATTTCGGTGCGGGCCTGGCGGCGGGTGACGAAGTCGCGGCGATAGACCAGTTCGAGCTTGAGGGTGCTCCAGAAGCTTTCCGTGGTGGCGTTGTCGTAGCAATTGTCTTTGCGGCTCAGGGAGGCCACCAGACCAGCTCGGGCCAGGGCCTGGCGATAGTCACCGCTGGCGTATTGGACGCCACGATCGGAATGGCAGAGCAGCTTGGCGGGCGGTTGGCGATGTAACAAGGCCATGTTCAAGGCCGGTAAGACCAACCCGGTGTCGATGCGCACGCTCAGGGCCCAGCCGACGATCTTGCGGCTGTAGAGGTTGAGGACGGCGGCCAAGTAAAGCCAGCCTTCCTGGGTTTCAATGTAAGAGATGTCCGTTGCCCAGAGCTGATTGGGCGCGGTGGCCTTGGGGGCCGTGGCCAGATGGTTGGGGGCCTTCGGCTCGTTGTGCTGACTGTCGGTGGTCTGGACGCGATAGCGGCCTTTTTGGCGACCGGCCAGGCCCGCCTCCCGCATCAGGCGGGCGATGCGATTGCGACCGTAGCGGCAACAACCTTGTTTGCGCAGCTCTTCCAGGATGCGCGGGCAGCCATAAGTCTGGCGGCTTTGAGCATGAATCCGGTCAATTTTTTGGGCCAGCGCCTGGGTGGCCACGGCCCGCGGGCCGGGATCCGTGCGGCGCTGGTGCCAGTCGTAATAGTCACTGGGGGAGACGGCCAGATTCGCGCACAACGTCAGGATGGGGTAATCGTTTTTCATCGCCGCGACCCGTTCATAGCGTTCGGCGACGGTTCGGAGAGAATGCCCAACGTTTTTTTTAATATGTCTCGCTGCTCCCGGACGCGCGCCAGTTCCCGGCGCAGCGCGTCCACTTGGCTTTGGAGGTCGGCCTGCGAACCGGGCTTCGCCCCGGTCACCGCCTTCCCTCCAACGGCGGCCGGGGCGAAGAGCTTCTTCCAAGCATAAAGCCGGTTAGCGTTGAGTCCCAGCTCTTGGGCGATGACTTCCGCCGACTTGCCGCTGGCAAGCCAGTTGTGGAGCGTTTCGCGCTTGAAGGTTTCGTCGAATTTACGACGGGTTTTGACAGAGGTTTCTTTGATGGGTTTGACCATACACGGTTTACCCAATTCTCTGTCCGTCATTTCGAAGCAGCCCCACTCTCATTTGTAGGACGGGGATTAGGAGACGGGTGTCATCACGCTGGCCTCAAGCTGGTTGAACGAAGCCAATCAGGTAGCTTTCAGAACTACAAGGGCCGGGCCACAATTGTCTGGTTTACTGAGAGAAAGATTCACCCCACGCCCGGTTCAGCCGGCCTTCCGGATCGAGGCATCGACCAGGTCCAAGAACGCGTTACCCAGAAGCCGACATTCCTCCCGCCGGGCGAGATTTGACAGTAGCAGGCTCGTCGCGTAACGAAGTGCATAGATGGAAACCAGCGACAGCGTCAATTACCAGGTATGGGGCGCGGACAGAATTGCCTACGGTCCCGTGGAACTGCCCACGCTGGTCGATTGGATCCAGCAGGGCCGGATCACCGCGAAGTCGTGGGTGTTCAAGGACGATGACGATTCATGGTCGCGCGCGTCGGACCTGCCCGAACTCAAGATCCTGTTCAAGTCCAAGCCGCCGGCACCCGCAGCCGGGGCCACAGGAGAGCCGGAGATTCAGCCCGACTCGCTGCGGCGCATCAAGCTGCTGGCGGACGTTGAAGAGCGGTTGCTGGCGTCGTTGCTGCCTTACCTCGAAGTGGTGAAGATCCCCGCGTTCGAGGTGCTGGTAAACAAGGGGGATCATGGCGACGCGCTGTTCATGGTGCTGGAGGGCGAAGTGCGCGCCCGCGTGTTGATCGACGACCACGAGACGACGCTGACCACCATGGGGGCGGGAGAATGCTTCGGCGAACTGGCCATCGTGGATCAAGGCCCGCAGTCGGCGGATGTCATCGCCAATGAGCCCACCGTGCTGATTAAGATTTCCGAGCCGGTGTTGCGCAAGATCCTCGCCGAAGCGCCGGCGCTCGCGGCACCGTTCCTTCTCGCGCTGACGCGCGCGATTGCCCACCGAGTGCGCTCGTTACAGAAGCAGTACGAAGACACCATCCACTGGAGCCGGACGGCGGGCAACACGCCGCCGCCTTGAACGCACAGCGGTTCTTGTTGAACCCACCAGTCCACCGGAACACG
>CAYXDZ010000467.1:0-3210 GCA_964463815.1 uncultured Verrucomicrobiota bacterium
GATTGGGAATCAGGCCTACTTCATCCGGTACAACGCCGTGACCGGCGCGATGCGGATGCAGGAGATCACGGCCGGCGGCGTGCCCGGGGATCTTGTTTTCCAGTCCGATGAATGGTTGCGGGAGACGGTGGGGACCGGCGTTTTCAATCCCTCCCGGACGGGCTGGACCGGCCTCGAGGTTTACGACGCCACGCCGGGTGTTGCGAGTCCCATCCAGGATCTGGCGACCAATCCCGCCATCCCGGCCATTGAAACGGGCATCGTGATTGACGCGCTGCCGCAACCCCGGCACACAACGGTGATCGCCGTGCTGCCCGGGGAGTTGAACTGGCGGCAGGCCGGGGGCGACTTCGATGTCCTTTGGACCGGGCTCCGCAACCAACTCTACTTAATCGATGAATCCACCGACTTGCAGCGGTGGTCCGCCGCCGGAGTTTACGAAGGGGCGGACGCGATGCTGACCTTCCGGAGGACTCCGGACCCGGCCACCGGTGCCCTGCCCGACGCGCTCTTCTACCGCGTCCGCAGCATGGAAACGATTCCACCTCTGGAGGAAACCTCCACCGCGCCTTGATGGAGAACAGGCCGGCCGGTTCGTCAGCCTGAGAAAGATTGTCCCGGCTGCACGCCTGAGACTACTGCCCCGCCTGCGCCGTGCGATAAACCGTCGCGCCGAGCAGCACGATCAGGAGGCAGAAGGCCAGCCGCGCGCCGCAGGTGATGCGGATGCGCTGTTCGTTCGCGGTGGCCCAGAGAATCAGATCGCGCAGCCGCCAGGGCGAAACCGTGAGCCAGATGCCCGCCACCACGAAGACATACGCCCACGCCTGCCACAATACGACCCAGGCGGTCGTGCCCAGCATGGGCCGGCCGGTATCGACCATCCACCGCGCGAGCAGCAGCATCACCACGGCGGCTCCGCGCACGGCGAGGAAATCGCGCACAAAGATGCAGCTCGCGATGCCCACCGCCGCGAAGAAGCTGAGCAGGATCTTCTTGTAGCTCTGGAAGTCGGCCACCTGTTCCTGGCTGACGTTGTACACAAACCACGCGGTGCCCAGCAGCATCAGGAACCAGCCCCAGGTGTTCGAACGGGGGAACTCCCGCATGGCGTCGCGAAACTTGTCCGGCGCGGTGAGACCGAACACGGCCGGCAGGGCAAAAATGAGCCCGAGCCCGATCGCAAAACTGGAAAGTGAAACGTTGGTCATGGCGGCTGACGAGGGCGGAAGACAACCGGAGGGCCGGGGTTTACTCAAGCCTCATTTCAATCCATCAGGATCGCCGGGTTGCCATACAGCGTGAAGGAACCGACCCGCTCGATCGCCACGTCCAGGAGCTGGCCGCGATGCCGGTCGTCGCCGTCGAACACGACGATCTTGTTGCACCGGGTGCGGCCCATCATGCGCGCCTCGTTCCGCCTGCTCGGTCCCTCGACCAGAATCTGCGTCCGCCGGCCGACGAACGCGCCGTAACGCGGCTCGACGATTTCGTCGAGCTGCCGGAGCAGCCGCTGGTTGCGTTCCTCCTTCACTTCCTCCGGCACTTGATCCGCCATTTCCGCCGCCGGCGTGTCCTTGCGTTTCGAGTAACGGAAAATGTAGGCCTGATCGAATTGCGCCTCGCGGAAGAGCGACATCGTCTGTTCGAAATCCTCGTCCGTTTCCCCCGGAAAACCCACGATGACGTCCGTGCTGATGCCCATGCCGGGCTGCACCTGGCGGAGCTTGCCGATGATGCCGAGGAACCGTTCGCGCGTGTAGCCACGGTGCATCGCCTTGAGCAGGCGGTCGCTCCCGCTCTGCACCGGGATGTGCGCGCTCTCGACGAGTTTCGGCAGGCGCGCATAAGCCTCGACCAGATCATCGCCGTAACCTTTGGGATGCGGCGACGTGAAGCGCAGGCGCTCCAGGCCCTCGATTTCGTGGACGGCCTCGAGCAATTGCACGAAGGCGGACTTGCCGTCCTTCACGCCGATCTCGCGCCGGCCGTAGCTGGTCACAATCTGGCCGAGGAGCGTGATTTCCTTCACGCCTTGCGCAACAAGTTCGCGGCATTCGGAGACGATGTCTGCAATCGGTCGGCTGCGTTCCGCGCCCCGTGTCGAAGGCACGATGCAGAAGGTGCAATGCTGGTTGCAGCCCTGCATGATGCTGACGAACGCGGTCACGCCCCGGGCGGAGTTTCCATTCACCAGATGCTCGCGGATCCGCGATTCGCTTTGGGCTTCGGCCGCCGTATCGACGATTGTTTGCCGTTTGCCGTCGAGCAGCTCCTGCACGTAGTCCGCCGTGCGATGAAACTTCTGCGTGCCGACCACGAGACTGACGGCGGGCTGTTGGGCGACCAGTTCCTCGCCCCGGCTCTGCGCCATGCAGCCGAGATAACCGAGCACCACGTTGGGCCGGGTGCGGCGCGTCTCGGCCACCAGCACGCCCATCTTGCCGATGGCCTTTTGCTCGGCCATGTCGCGCACGCTGCACGTGTTCAGCAACACGACATCCGCGACCGCTTCCGAGGGAGCGAGCGAATACCCCTTGGCGACGAACTGGGCGGCGACCGCTTCCGAGTCGCGCTCGTTCATCTGGCAGCCGTAGGTTTTGATGAAGACGCTGGGCATGGCGCAATTCAATCGCGACGCTTCCGGGCGGTGCCCCTGCGGCCGGCCAGTTCCTTGAGCGTTAGTTTGGGTAATTTAACGGCGCGTTCAGACGTGTAATCGCCCCTGCCGGTTTCGAACTGCTGGATGAACCGCACCGCACCAACGGCTCCCAATTCGCGGCTCAAGGCCCGCAGTCCCGTCTCGCGAATTTGATCCTGAGTCATCGTCTTCATGGTCTTTTCTCGAACAGTTATCTAGGCAGTTCGATATTTATCGAATGGCTCAAACGAGCCGCGAAGCTAGGCCACGTCCCCGGCCTTGAAAAGGGGGAAGATGCCCGACCACCGCGACAAACCGGTTGCGCGTCCGCCGGACATCCGCCAAGTTCGCCTCATGAAAGCACTCATCGCATGGACCGTTTTCGTCCTGTCACTGGCCGCCGCTCCGGCCCAGAAGAAGGAGGTCGAATACGTCAAGCTCGCCAAGGTCGAGGTCGCGGGTGAACCGGCCGCCGGCGCGCGGGTCACGGCCACGCTCCACTTCAAGATCGAGCCCGGCTTTCACACCCAGTCGCACAAACCGTCCGAGGATTACTTCATCCCCACCGT
>CAYXDZ010000468.1:0-3207 GCA_964463815.1 uncultured Verrucomicrobiota bacterium
ACGTGATCAGCGTGGGCGACTGCCAGGTGGATCGCTGCGGCCGTTGCGGCGGCGTCTGGCTGGATGCCGGTGAAGTGGCCCAACTTCGCCGCCTTTTTCGCGAGGGTTCCGCCGTGGTGGACTCCGTGGACTCCACCCAGCGGCCCGCCAATCCCGTCTGGACCGGCGTCGAGGCCATCGACCTCGTCCTCAACCTCCTGCTGGTGGCGGGCCGGTGATGGGTTGATTGGCCACCACTCGATCAAACCAGTTGCCGCCCAGTTTTGGCTTTCGCTCGGGCGTGCTTTTTCATCTGATTCGCCCATGACGTTGCTGCCTTTTGGAACGCCCGCCCCCTACAAGCCCCGCCGGTTCGTGCCGGCCGAGCTCAATCTCGGCGACTGGGAAGCCATCGCCCCGCTCTTTGACCGGCTGGAGACGCGGGCCGGCGAGTGTGCGGCCGTGGCCGACCTGGAGCAATGGCTGCTGGATGTCGGTGAGCTGTACGCCTCGCTCGACCAGGAATCGAGCTGCCGCTACATCGCGATGACCTGTCACACGGACAACGCCGAGGCGGAGAAGGCTTACCTTCAGTTTGTGGAGCAGATCGAACCGAAGCTGAAGCCGCGGCAGTTCGCGCTCGCGAAGGTTTTTCTTGGACATGCGTTGCGCGGCCAGTTGCCGAAGGAGCGCTATCAGGTGCTGGACCGCGATCTCGCGCTGCACGTTGAGCTGTTTCGCGAGGAGAACGTCCCGCTGGAAACCGAGGAAGCCAAACTGGGCCAGCAGTATCAGAAGCTGAGCGGCGGCCTCACGGTCACGTTTCGCGGCGAGGAACGAACGCTGGTGCAGATGGGCCGCTTCCTCGAGGAACCCGACCGTGCCACGCGCGAGGAAGCCTGGAAGCTCGTGGCCGAACGCCGGCTGCAGGAGCGCGACGCGTTCGAGAAAAATTTCGACGAACTGCTCAAGCTGCGCGAACAGATCGCCGCCAACGCCGGGTTCGGCAATTACCGGGATTACGCGTTCAAGGCACGCGGCCGCTTTGATTACGGCCCCGCTGAGTGCGCCGCGTTTCACGACGCCATCGAGCGGGAGATCGTCCCCCTCCTGAAGGAGTTGCAGGCCGGCCGCCGCGCCCAGCTCGGTCTCGCCGCGCTGCGGCCGTGGGATCTCGCCGTCGATCCGTTGAACCGGCCGGCGCTGCGCCCGTTCGAAACCGTGGACCAGATGCTGGAGCGCGGGCAGAAGATCTTCGATCAGGTGGACCCGGAACTGGCGGCGGACTTCCGCCTGATGCGCGACCGCCAGGTGCTCGACCTGGCGAACCGCAAGGGCAAGGCGCCCGGCGGCTATCAAAGCACGCTGTCCGAGGCGCGGTTGCCGTTCATCTTCATGAACGCCGTCGGGATGCAGCGCGATGTCGAGACGCTGCTGCACGAGGCGGGCCACGCCTTTCACGCGCTGGCGACCAAGGACGAAGATCTGTACGGTTACCGCCACGCGCCCATTGAATTCTGTGAAGTGGCCTCAATGAGCATGGAGCTGCTGGGGGGCGAATTCATCGACGCATACTACGAACCGGCGGACGCCCAGCGCGCGCGCGTCAAGCATCTCCAGGGCATCGTCGAGGTGTTCCCGTGGATCGCCACGGTGGACGCATTTCAGCACTGGATCTACACGCATCCCGGTCACACCCGCGAGGAACGCGCCGCCGCCTGGGTGGCTCTGGTCAAGCGCTTCGGTGGCGACGTGGACTGGTCCGGTCACGAGGAAGCGCGGAAATACTCGTGGCACCGGCAGCTCCACATCTTCCTGTATCCGTTCTACTATGTCGAATACGGCATCGCGCAGTTGGGGGCGTTGCAGGTGTGGGCCAATTCCAAACGCGACCGCCCCCGCGCCCTGGCGGACTACCGCGCCGGGCTGGCCCTGGGCGGATCCCGACCGTTGCCGGAGTTGTTTGCCCGAGCCGGCTGCCGGTTCGATTTCTCGGCGGAAACCGTCCGTCCGCTGGCGAAGATGTTGCGGGAAGAGCTGGCGAAGCTGGAAACGGCTTCAAGCCGGTGATCGTGGGCCGGCAGGAGCCAACGGAAGGAGCCTTCCACCGCTGCCCGGCTAGAGGTATTTCGCCAGCAGCGGCTTCAACTCCCGCACCGTTTGTTTCGGCCAGAATTCGCGCGCGGTGAGGATGGAATTCTGCAACGCCGAGTGACACGGCCAGCCGGGTTGTTCGGGCATGCTTGGGATGACGTGCTGGACAATCTTTCGCGCCTGCTCGGCGTTGCGATTCAGGTTCGCGATCACCAACTCCACGGTTACATGTTCCTCGTCCACTTTCCAGCAGTCGTAATCCGTCACCATCGCCATGGTGGCGTAGGCGATCTCCGCCTCGCGTGCGCACTTCGCTTCCCCGAGATTGGTCATGCCGATCACGTCGTAACCCGCGCGATGGTTCGTCAGCGACTCCGCCCGCGTGCTGAAGGCCGGGCCTTCCATGTTCACATAGGTGCCGCCGTTGTGGGCGCGCGCCTTGCAGGCCCGCGCCGATTTGAGCAGCAGTTTCTGCAACTCCGGGCAGATCGGATCGGCGAACGCAAGGTGCGCCACGATGCCACGGCCAAAGAAGGTGTGATTCAGCGACTGTTTCGTGCGGTCCACAAACTGGTCGATCAGCACGATGTCGCACGGCTTGTATTTCGCCTGCAACGAGCCGACGGCACTCACGCTGATGATCCACGCCACGCCGAGCTGTTTCAGCGCCCAGAGGTTCGCGCGATGGTTCAACTCGGTGGGCAGGATGCGGTGACCGCGTCCGTGTCGCGGTAGAAAGACCACCTCACGACCGGCCAGTTCGCCGGTGAGCAAGTCATCCGAAGTGCGACCAAACGGGGTTTTCACCTTGACCCACTTTTGTTTCGAGAAACCGTCGATGTGATACAAACCAGAACCGCCAATAATGCCGATGCGCTGGGAAGACATGGAGGGGAAAACAGGTGAAAACGAAACCGTGCCGGAGCGACGCGTCAGGCGCGCTCGCGGGTGCTGGCAAACTTGCCGTTCCGGCGCTGGCGGTTTTCCTGAAACTCGGGCGAATAGGACTCCCGGGAGTTGGCCTGCGTGAGGTACATGCCCACCAGTTGCGAGCGCGTGGGCTTGTCCGACTTGGCGGACCCCACGGCGCGGCTGGCCCAGCGGGTGAGAGCGGTTAACAGTTTCATTGGTTGG
>CAYXDZ010000469.1:0-3198 GCA_964463815.1 uncultured Verrucomicrobiota bacterium
TTCCCCTTGGGAAACGATCGCGCCGCTCTTCGTCGTGCCGGCCGAGTTCGCCGGCCAGCTTGGCGCTTATCGTTCGCCGCTGAGTTTCACCGATGGCTCGCCGGTAAAATCACCTGGCGACTGGGCGCTTCGGCGTGAGGAATTGCTCCGCGAATGGCATGAGCTGATGGGGCCGTGGCCGCCCGTGCTGGAGCGACCGCGCTTCGAAGTGCTCAACGAAAGTCGGCGGGAAAACTTCACTCAACGTCGCGTGCGCGTGGAAGTCGCGGCCGACCAGTTCACCGGGGGCTGGTTGCTTGTGCCGGACGGAAGCGGACCTTTTCCTGCGGTGTTCGTGCCGTTCTACGAACCCGAGACCAGCGTCGGCCTGAACGACAAGGTTGGCCGTGACTTTGCGCTGCAACTCACTCGTCGCGGCTTCGTCACGCTGTCCATCGGCACACCGGCCGGCGATGCCTGGCAGCCGGAGCGCGGCGGTGTGCGGTCGCAGCCTTTGTCCTATTACGCGTATGTCGCGGCGAACTGCTGGACCGTGCTTTCGCAACTGCGGGAAGTGGACGCGCGGCGCATCGGCGTGGTGGGTCACAGCTACGGCGGCAAGTGGTCGCTGTTCGCCGGCGCGTTGTGGGACCAGTTCGCCGCCGTGGCGACGAGCGATCCGGGCATCGTGTCCGATGAAACACGACCGAACGTGAACTACTGGGAGCCGTGGTATCTGGGCTTCGATCCGGAGCATCCGCGACCGAAACGCGGCGTGCCTGCGGCGGACAATCCGCGCACCGGCGCTTATCGTCGCATGATCGAAACCGGCCGCGATCTGCACGAGTTGCACGCACTCATCGCGCCGCGTCCGTTCTTCGTCAGCGGAGGTTCGGAGGATCCGCCGGAGCGCTGGCTTGCGCTGAACCACGCCGTCGCTGTGAACCAGTTGCTCGGGTTCGCGAACCGCGTTGGCATGTCGAACCGCCCAGCGCACGACCCCACGCCCGAGTCGAATGCGCAGCTCGTCGCGTTCTTCGAACACTTCCTCAAGCCGGACAGGGGCCGATCCCGCTCAGCGGGAGAGGCTCTGAAGGATTCCGCCTTCGACACTCCGCGTTCCGCATTGGACTACTTTCCCCCGCCAGAATCAGAGGGCGGCTGGCGGAAGCTCGAGTCGCCCGGGGACATCCGCCGGCTCGCCGGCATGGCCCCGGCGAAACTCGACGAACTCGCCGCGTGGCTGAGGCAAAGCGATGATCGCAACTTCGCGGCCGTGGTGATTCGCAATGGCTACGTCGTGCTCGAAGTCGAGCGCGGCAACAGCGCGAAGACCGATTCGCGGCGGGTGGCCTCGGTGTCGAAGGCGATCTGCGCGACGGTGCTGGCCATCGCCGCCGAGCGCAGCCGGCAGGGGCTCACGCCGCGCAAGATGACGTTCGACGATCCGGCGTTTGACTTCATCCCATGGGCGCAGCCGCTCAGCGATCCGCGCAAGGCCCGGATCACCGTGAGGCAATTGCTCAATCACACGTCGGGGATCTGCCCGGAGTCGACCGGCGCGCCGAACGACGGTTCGTGGGAATACCTCCTCGGCCACACCGGCGATCCGCGCACGGCGACGCTGGCGTTTGACCCCGGCACCGGCTGCGGCTACTCGACCCACGCGTTGGCGCACACGGCACTGGTCTGCGAGACCGTCACGGGCAAGCCCTACGACGAGTTTGCGATCGAGACCCTGTTCAAACCGCTGGGCATCGAGCACTGGTGGTTTCAGTACTACGAGGGCGGCGAAAAAATTGGCCACCATCCCTCGCACGGACTCGGCATGCCGGCCCGTGACCTGGGACGCATCGCCTACTGCATGTTGCGGAACGGGCGCTGGGGCGAAGCACAGGTGATTCCCGAATGGTTCATCATCGAGACGGCGAAGGCCACCCACGAGGTGCGGTCACCGGAGCTTCGTTGGAAACTGAATCCGCAGGTCTTTTCGCACGGCTGGGAACTGCCGGCCTTGCATCACGGCGAGGACGGCCGCTCAGGCGATGGCATCCCCGCTGATGCGCGCTCGAAGCCCGGCTCCGGCGGACAACTCATTGCGTTCGTGCCCAGTCTCGACCTGGTGATCACCCGCCAGACCGGCAGCAGCGGCGGCTGGGAGTTTGAGGAATATCTGCGCCGGGCCTGTGCGGCCGTCAGCAGAGCCTCGCGGCCGTGAGCCGGCGGCTTCCCTGACCGTCACAAAGGGTCAACCGGTCCTGATCCGCTGGCTCAATGCTCCTTGTGGTCAAGTGCGGCACGCAGTTGCTTGAGGTCCGCCTCCATGCGGGCGAGCACGGTGGAGACTTCCCGGGCGGGCACGTTCGGATCGGGCAGCGATGACAGCTCCTGCATGGTGGAAACGATGATGCCGATGAAGAGGTTGAGAATGGTGAACGTGGCGATGATGATAAAGGGCACGAAGAACGCCCACGCCCAGGGATGGGCTTCCATCACCGGCCGCACGATGCCCATGGACCAGCTTTCGAGCGTCATGATCTGGAAGAGGGTGTAGAGGCTCTTGCCCAGCGAACCGAACCATTGCGGATGCGTCTCCGCGAAGAGCCCCGTGGCCAGGACGCCGGCGGTGTAGAAGAAAATGGTCATCACGGCCACCACGGAAGAAAGGCCGGGGATGGAATGGAGAAACGCGGCGACCACCTTGCGCATCTGGGGCACGACCGTGAGCAGGCGCAGCACCCGCAACACCCGTAACGACCGCAGGACGGCCCAAGGGCCGGCGTTGGGCGCGAGGGCGATGGCCACCACCGCGAAATCGAACCAGTTCCAGCCGCTGCGCCAGAAGAGGCCGCGATAGGCCACGAAACGGAGCACCAGTTCCGTTACAAAGAAAATCAGGCAGATACGATCCACCCATTCCAGCAGTCCGCTCCAACCGCCGGCCGCCACCGGCGACGCCTGCAGGCCGAGCACGGCGGCGTTGATCAGGATCACCGCGGTGATCAGATGTTGCACGGGCAGGGATTCCAGCCGTCGGCCGAGGTTCAGCCGCCACGGGGCCACCGCGGGAATATCTTCGAGTCGTTTGAGATCCAGGTCGCTCATGATGTCGCGCGGGATATAGAGGCCACTTCTTGGGGCCGCAAGGGAGAACTGGCTTTCCCGAAAGGCGCACCGGTGCCTCACTCACCCCGCGCACGAAACGGATTTTCCGGCTCG
>CAYXDZ010000470.1:0-3198 GCA_964463815.1 uncultured Verrucomicrobiota bacterium
ACCGACACACGTTGGACAGGTTGAAGACTTCCCTTTCTTTGCGTATCTGCGACGATGCGCGCCGTTCGTCCGCTGTGTGCCAAGCCATGAAACTTCGTCTTCGCGACATTCACCTGCCGATGCGGCATCCGTTCACGATCGCGCTCGGCACCACCACCGTGCAGCACAACCTGCTGGTGGAACTCGAACAAGACGGCGTGACTGGTTTCGGCGAAGGCGCTTCCTCCCATGCCTACGAAGAGTTCACTGCTGCGTCGATGCGCGCCGCCTTGGAAGCCGCCCGTCCGGCCATCGAACGCGAAACGCTCACCGATCCAACCCAACTGTGGGACAAGTTGCTGCCCGTGCTCGGCCACAATCGCTTCGCCCTCTGCGCGCTCGACGAGGCGGCGCACGATCTCTGGGGCAAACTGCGCGGTGCGCCGGTTTGGAGACTCTGGGGCCTCGAACTTAAGAACCTGCCGCTCAGCGATTATACCATCGGCATCGATCCTATCGACAAGATGGTCGCCAAGCTGAAGGAGTTTGACGGCTGGCCGATCTACAAGATCAAGCTCGGCACGGACAACGACCTCGCCATCGTCCGCGAACTGCGCCGGCACACGAACGCGATCTTCCGCATCGACGCGAACACCGCTTGGACGGCCGAGCAGACGATCGCCTTTGCGCCGGAATTGAAGCAGCTCGGCGTTGAATTGCTCGAACAACCGCTCAAGCGCGATGATTGGGATGGCATGACGCGCGTCTTCCGCGAATGCGCCCTGCCGGTGATCGCGGATGAAAGCTGTCTGGTGGAGGAGGACGTGGACCGTTGCGCCGGATTCTTTCACGGCATCAACATCAAGCTCACCAAAGCCGGCGGACTCACGCCCGCGCGGCGGATGATCGCCCGCGCGCGCGAACTCGGCCTCAAGGTGATGGTCGGCTGCATGAACGAGAGCAGCATCGGCATCAGCGCGATTGGCCAATTGCTGCCGCTGCTCGATTACGTGGACATGGACGGCGCGGTGTTGATCGCAAAGGACCTCGCGAGCGGCGTGCATCTTGAGAAAGGCCGGGCGGTGTTTCCATACGAGAACGGCCTGGGCGTGAGACTGCTGGAGACCTGATGACAAACCGACTTGGCCACAAGAGAGCACAAAGAGCGCAAGAGGAAATGAAGACCGGATCGAGCGATAGGCGGGCCGAGCTCCAACCGGGTAGCGCAGGTTGTCAACCTGCCGTGTCGCCGGCTGGCAGTCGGCTGACGGCCCGGCAGGAAGGGAAGGCCTCTGAGGAACAACAGACTGCCGGTTGCCAACCGGCGACAGGGCAGACTGCCCGTCTGCGCTACCATGCCCCGGCCGGCGCGCACGGAGCGACGCGCCCCACCTTTACACTATGACACCACTGGATCTCACCCGATGACCACGCGACGTTGTGGGCGTTGATCGCGGCGGGCACGGCACTGGCCATCTGGCTGGAGCAGACGTATCGCTGGGCGGCGCGGTTGAGCGGACCGGTGATCGCCCTGCTGATCGCAATGGTGCTGACCAACACGCGCGTCATGCCGCCCGCTTCGGCCGCGTATGACTTCGTCGGCGACTGGCTGGTGCCGCTGGCGATTCCGCTACTGTTGTTCCGCGCCAACCTGCGCGAGATCGTCCGCACCGGTGGCCGCGTGTTCTTGATCTTTCATTTGAGCGCGCTCGGCACGTTGCTGGGCGTCGCGCTGGCGTATTGGCTGTTGGGTGGGGCCATCGAGAACGCCGCCCTCGTCCCGGCGGCGGGCATGATGGCCGCGAGCTACATCGGTGGCGGCGTGAATTTCATGGCGCTCAAGTCCAGCTACAACGTGCCGGAGAACGTGGTCGGGCCGTTGATCGTGGCGGACAACTTCGTCATGGCCGGCATGTTCGTGGCCATGCTGGCGCTGGCCGCCAGCCGGTTTTTCCGGGCGCGCTTTCCCCATCCCCACACGCTTGAAGCCGACCCGGCCACGGCGGGCACTCTCGCCGCCGCGCACTGGCAGCGCAAGGGCATCGGCCTGCTGGACGTGGCGAAGTCATTGGCGTTCGCCTTCGCGGTGGTGGCGCTGGCGGGGTTGCTCGGAAAGCTAATACACACGCTCTTCGGCGACGTTGCCGATACGGGCTCGCTGGTCCAGATGCTTCAGATTCTCTGCACAAACAAGTTCGTCTTGCTCACGCTGGTCACGTTGGTGGCCGCCACCCTGTTCGCAAAACCGCTCGCGCGCATCAACGGCCCCGAGGAATTCGGGGCCTACCTGCTGCTGATTTTCCTGTTCACGCTCGGCCTGCCGGCGGATCTCCTCAGCGTGCTCACCGACGCGCCGCTGTTCTTCGTGTTCTGCGGCATCATCGGGCTGGTGAATCTCGGGTTCACGCTCGCCGCCGGCAAGCTGCTCCGCCTGAACCTGGAGGAACTGCTCGTGGCGGTGAATGCCAACCTCGGCGGTGCACCAAGCGCGGCCGCGATGGCCATCAGCGCCGGTTGGCCCCGGCTGGTGTTGCCCGGCATTCTCGTCGGCATCTGGGGCTATGTCGTCGGCACGCCGCTCGGGATCATGGTGGTGGAATTATTGAATCGATAGTCCGCAACCTCCTTCGGCCAAGTTGGATTCTTGATTTCACACCTCGAAGAGTTGTGGCAGTTTGGGCGGATGACTTGCGCGACTTCACACGCAATAATTTCGATGCCGGATAATTGCCGGCCGCCCTTCATCTGGCTGCTGGCGGTCCTGTTGCTCGGACTGATCACGCCCGTGGCCGCGCAAGAAGGGGGCGGTCAAACCGCCGAATGGGACATGCTGCAAAACTGCGAACTGATGCCGGACCAGGCGGTGGATGGCGACAGTTTCCACGTGTTGCATAAAGGTCGCGAACACATCTTTCGCCTCTACTTTGTGGATGCGCCCGAGACCAGTGATTCGGTGCCGGAACGGCTCGTGGATCAGGCCGCTTACTTCGGCATTGCCACCAATGAAGTTGTCCAGGCGGGCGAACTGGCCGCCGGGTTCACCCGCCAGAAACTGGGCAGTGGCCGCATCACGGTCATCACCCGCTGGCAGAATGCGATGGGCCGCAGTTCGCCGGCCAGTTACTACGCCGTGGTGTTGGTCGGTGGCAAAAACCTGGCCGAGGAACTCGTCGGCGCGGGGCTGGCGCGCATTTACGGGTATCGCGCCAACTGGCCGGG
>CAYXDZ010000471.1:0-3184 GCA_964463815.1 uncultured Verrucomicrobiota bacterium
TGAGCGGCTGCTGATTGAACATCTGAAGATCGAGCCAGAGATCCTCGTGCGCGCCGAGCGGCCGGCGGTCGCCCTCGCGGCGGAAGACATCGCCCGCGTTCGGACTCTCCAACTTCAACTCCGCCGTGGTGCCCGCCTCGTTGTGGACCTTGACCAGAAATTGCAGCCAGCCCTGTTCGTGCAGCACCGGTTTCGCCGGTCCCTGGCTGACCTTCACGCGCATCTCGGGATTGATGTGGACACCGTAGAGCGCGTGGCGGTCGAGCACCTGCTGGATGCCCTCGCGGGCGGTGGGTTGATGCTCCTCGGCGAGCGCGGCGTCGAGTTCGCGGCGGTCGGCGGCGCTCAGCGGGAACCCGAGATAATCCATCGCCTCGACCACGCGTTGGATCTGCGCCTTGAGCGGCTGGAGTTCGACGTTGAAGGACTGCGGAAACTCGGCGGCGGACGCGGTCCCCGAGCAGAGCAGGGCGGTCAACAGGCAGGAGGCAAAACAGGCACGGGTGTTCATAAGCGGTCTGGCTTGAGGTTGCGAGTAGCCTAGGCCGCCGGGCCGGGCCGGGCAAGCGTGAGATTTTATTGGCGATCGTTTCAGTGCGCGGAACATCGTCGGAAGCTTCCTGTCTTTGGCAAAGAGTAACGCAATCGTTCAGTTCCATACGCCCGGCATGGTTGTGCTTGGTTGCGACACTGGAAGTGCCCAGCCGTTGGGCGGCGCCGAAGGGTGAGTGGTTTGCCCGTTCTGCCGGCCAATTTGTTTGGGCAACTGTCTCGTCAACGCAAGGGGAGCAGACAACAAGCATTGACCCTCACAAACAATCCCAATCACTCTTGGCGCGGTTACTTGCCGACGCGTCAGCTTTGGCGCGGCAGGTTTGACCGGGTTCAATGCTCTCCTGGAGACAGGCATTTCATTATCCGACTGCCGACCAAAATGGGAGGAGCAGCCTCTTACGCGCCGGAATCTGGCTCTTGGTTTGTCCGCCTCTGGGCTGGCTGCTTGCCTTGGGTTATCGGGCTGACTGTGCGTGGCGGCTGTGGGATCACCGAAGTTGTTCCCTGCCTGAGTGGCCGGGTTGCTCCGGTACGGTTGCCAAAGGTGGCAAAGCGCTTGGCGTGATCTTTGCGCATCTTCTTCCGGCAATTTCGGTTTATTGGATGTTCGGTCTGGACTCACTCGAAAACGCCAAGGCGCATTGGCCAGAGATCCTTGGTGCGACAGCAATTGTGCCCGTGTTCCCCCCGGTTACGATTCCGGGACTTGCCTTTGGATTGCCGCACTTCAACCCTTGGCTTCAGTTTACCGGACTCGAAACCCTGATTGTGCTCGTCTGCTTTGCGCTCACCGTCTTCATTCTTCCCGCAACTTTTCTCCAGGTGTCGGTGACCCGCCGATTCGCATCCGCGCTGAACCTCGGACGGACAATCGGCCTGATCCGCAGGGCTCCTCGACTCTATTGCGAGGCGTGGCTGGTGAGCATCATGGCAACCGCTCTCGCCCTCGTTGCCGTGCCATTGTTGCCCTGGACAATTCCTTGGTCGTACCTGGTGATCGGCTTCGCGTTCAACGAGGCACTGATGAAGATGAATCTTCCGGAGATGAGCGAACGAGCACCACACAGCGTCTTTTTACGAGAGTAGATCGAGTGACGATGAACGACACCCGCTGACACCGCAAACAGGCTGCAATACCGCTGAATCGGTTCCCCACCCAGGGCTATTGCGGCCCCGCGAGCGCCTGCGCGGCCGCGCGGGCGTTGCGGATGAATTCTTCGATCTTGGCGTGATCCTTCTTCCCCGGCGCGGATTCCACGCCGCTCGAGACATCGAGCCCAAACGGCCGGACGTGCGTGACGGCCGCCGCCACATTCCCCGGATGCAACCCGCCGGCCAGGATCACCGCGCGGCTCAATTGCTTGGCCGCGATCGCCAGATCCCAGTCGAAGGTATGCCCCGTGCCGCCGTGGCTGCCGGCCACGTGGCTGTCCAGCAGCCAGGCGTCGGCCTCCGCGTGAAAGCGCACGTCCCGCAGCGACTCCGCATCCGCCAGCCGGAACGCCTTCCAGATGCGCATCGGCCGGAACGCCGCGCAGAACTCCGGCGCTTCCTCGCCATGAAATTGCAGCGTGTCAATGCCGGTGGCCGCGATGGTCTCCCGCACCTCCGCCTCGGTGGGATTCACGAACACACCGACCTTGGCGACCGCAGCGGGAAGCTGATCGATGATCTCCCGCGCATAGGCGGGTTCGAGGAAACGCCTGCTCGGCCGGTAAAACATGAAGCCCAGCGCATCGGCCCCGGCCGCGACGGCTGCCTGCGCGTCCGCGAGGTTTGTGATCCCGCAGATTTTGATGAACAAATCCACGGGCGTGAAGTTGTTGGGCGGACCAGGGGATGACAAGCGGAATTGCGGTAACTGAGAATGGCAGGCGTCGTTGGCGGAGGTGGGGGTGTCATCCTCATTTGTAGCAACGAGGCGTGGGAGAGCGCACTCCTTGGAGTTTGTCTGATAATTGCGGATGGCCCGCCCCAGCCGCGGAGCGGCGACAGAGAGTAGCCCACGGCGTGAGCCGTGGGTCAGCCCAGCAGGAGGACCAAGCCCCGGCAGGGGCGATAGAATGCCCGGAGGCAGGCACGTTCGTCGTGCCCGACAACACCGCCCCCCTCACTGCGGGAACACCAGCAAGTTGGTTGTATCGCCCGACTTCTTCAGTTGTTGCCGCAGCAGTTCCGTCGTCACCTGTTGCACGCTGCCGTCGGCCAGGCCGATGGTGCCGCTCTGGCGGTGCATGTCCTTAGTCCACGCCACCGGTGGGTTGGTGCCGAGCGGGACCACGCCAGAAAGAAGCTGGCCTTCGAGGGCGAGGTTGCGGTCGCCCGTGAGGACCATGTTGGGTTGCGTGTCGCTGGCATCTAGGCCAATGAAGTAGCCCACGTTTTCGTTGGTGAATGAGGTCCAGTTCGTGGCGGCCACCCGTGTATCTGACGGACAGGTGATCAGCTTGGGCACGGACAACTCGTTCGACATGACCTGAAAGACACGGAACATCCGGCCTTCAAGGGCATCCACCCGGAGCGTGGGATCTGCGTAGTCGGCGCTCGTGGGGTAGAGATTGTTGTTGTCGTTGGCCCAAATGCGGAACGACAACCCGATCTGCTTCAGATGGCAGACGCAACTGATCCG
>CAYXDZ010000472.1:0-3178 GCA_964463815.1 uncultured Verrucomicrobiota bacterium
GTCAACAGCGGCACCGGCCCGGACCCGGTCGCCAATGACAACGAATACTCGGCGCAGTTGACGGTTCCCGGCGGGGTCAGCTCATTCACGGTCAACCTCACCGCCAGCGCATCAGGCAAACAACCCGCCAACGCGAGCGTGGTGTTTACCGTCACCATACCGCCGGCCAATGACTTGTTTGCCAACCGAGCGGTGATCACCAGCCTGCCGGCGCTGCGCACGGGTTCAAACCGCAACGCCACGTCCGAACCGGGTGAGCCTGATCCGGCTTTCGCCGGAGGCGGCAGCTCCGTGTGGTGGTCGTGGACCGCGCCCCAAACCGGCGTGGCGGTGGCCTCCACGGCGGGCAGCAACTTCGACACAGTGATGGGCGTTTACACCGGGGCGTCCGTCAACGGACTGACCTTGGTGGGAGGCAATGACGACGCCACCGGGGTCTTTACGAGCACGGTTTTGTTTCGCGCCGTGGCGGGCACCACGTACTATTTCCTGGTGGATGGTTACCTGGGCGATCAGGGTGATATTCAATTGAACCTGGAGCTGGACACCACCTTGTCGAACGACAACTTCGCCAATCGCATCGCCCTTTCCGGCATCGACTTCACCGTGTCCGGCTACAACCTGGGGGCCACGGCCGAGCCGGGCGAGCCATTCCACAACGGCCTGGCTCCCGATCGCTCGGTCTGGTGGGAGTGGGACAGCGGCGTGTTCGGGGGGACGGTGATCGTCTCCACCTCCGGCAGTTCGTTTGATACCCACGTGGCGGTTTATCAGGGCACCCAGCTCAACGCGTTGAGCTTCCGGGCGGGGAATGATGATGTAGCACCGAATCTATTCCAAAGTGAGGCGCGCTTCACCGCCGTACCGGGCAATCGCTACCAGATTGTGGTGGACAGTGCGTGGATAGACGACGGGCAGGTGCAGTTGACGATCGCTCGGCAGGCGGACAACGACGCTTTCGAGGCCGCCCGCGTGCTGACCGGTGAATTTGTCCAGGATGTCGGCCTGAACCTCGGGGCCGGCGGGCAGACCGGCGAGCCGTTCTACGACCCCGATTACGACGACGCCAAGTCCGTGTGGTGGCGCTGGACCGCGCCGCGTTCCGGCAACGTCACGATCACCACTGATGGCAGCACCTTTGACACGACCCTGGACATCTTCACCGGCACGCTGATCAACGAACTCACGCCGGTCGCCTTCAACGATGACCGGTCCTCGCGGGTGTACACCAGCCTGGTGTCCTTCGGGGCGCAAGCCGGCGTCACCTATCACATCCGCGTGAACGGGTATTATTACTTCGAGGAGGATTCCTTTGGCAACCTGCTCTGGTGGTGGGTCGATGCCGGCCGGGTCAACCTGCTGGTCAGCATGGACGGCGCGTCGGAGTTGAGTCTGCCGGAATTCCGCACCGACGGCACGCTGGCGTTGGAGCTGACGGGCGAGCCGGAGCGGCCTTATGTGCTCTCGGCGACCCCCGGCCTGGGTGTTCCCTGGGTGCCGGTGGCGACCAACACTCCCGTCAGCCGCCGGGTGATTTTCAGCCAGCCGGCGGGGCCGGGTGACGCCCGGTTTTTCCGGGCGCAGCCGGCTTCGCTTATTGGTGGCGAGTGAACCTCGCGAGGGCTACTTGACCGGCACGGGTTCCGGCGTCGGTGACGACGCGGACGCGGAACCGGACGATCTCCGCACCCAGGCCGCCACATCGGCGAAGACCGTGTAGATCACGGGGATCACGAACAGCGTGAGAAACGTGCTGGTGATCATGCCGCCCACGATGACGATGCCCATCGGGCGCCGGCTTTCCGCGCCTGCGCCGAAGCCAATCGCAATGGGCAGAATGCCCGCGATGGTCGAGATGGCAGTCATCAAAATCGGGCGGAGGCGCAGCCGGCCGGATTCCAAGATGGCTTGATGCGCGTCCCGTCCCCGGTTCATGAGCTGGTTGGCGAACTCGACCAGCAGAATGCCGTTCTTCGTCACCAGGCCGACCAGCAGGATCAATCCCACCTGGCTGAACAGGTTGATGTTCATGGCCGGCAGCGCGGGAATCCAGCTCAGCTCGCCCAACGCGCGCAGCAACCAGAGGCTGCCGAGCGCGCCCAGCGCGGCCAGCGGCACGGAAAGGATCACCGTCAACGGATGGGCCAGGCTCTCGAACTGGCCGGCCAGCACCATGTAGGTGATGATACCGGCGAGGAGCAGCACCCACCAGAATTCCTGGCCGGCCTCATTCAAGTCACGCGCCTCGCCGGACCAAGCGTAAAGAAATCCCTCGGGCAGGGTTTCCTGGATCAGGGCCTCGCCCCGCTCCATCGCGGTGCCCACGGTCATGTTGATCGGCGTGCCGCTGATGGTCGCACTGCGGAGCCGGTTGTAGTGCTCGATGCGGTTGGGCGCGACCCCCACCTCGCGATTGACGACATTGCTGAGCTGCACCAGTTCGCCCCGGTTGTTGCGCACATACAAACGATCGAGATCCTGCGGCGTCAGGCGCGACTCGCGCTGCAACTGGGCGATCACCTGATACTCCTTGCCGTCGCGTTTCAGCCGGCTCATGTCGAGCCCGCCAAAAAGCACTTGCAGCGTGCGCGAGATGTCCGCCACGGAAACGCCGAGCGTGGCGGCACGGTTGCGGTCGATGCTCAGACGTAGCTCGGGCTTGTTGATCTCGAAGGAGGTTTGAATGTTCGCCAGCCAGCCCTCGGTGCGCAGCCGGTCGGTCAGGTCGGAGGCGTAACGGTTCAACTCTTCGAGGTTTTGCGCCTGGATCACGATCTGAAACGGGGAGTTGCCGCGGCGCTCGATTGCCTTGGGAATGTTGGGAATGGCGATGGCGCCCTCGATCTCCGTCATGAACCGCTGCATCAGACCGCCCGGCCCGCGCACGATCTCCTGCACGCTGCGCTCCCGCTCTTCCCGTGGCTTGAGATGGATGAACATGATGGCGTTGTTGGCCGAGCCCGGCCCCGTGAATCCGGGGGCGATGATCGCGCCATAAACTTTGATCTCCGGCACTTCCTCCAGAATGGCCTCCGCCTCGCGCACCATACGATCCGTGTATTCCGTGGTGCTGCCTTCCGGGGCGATCAGGAAGGTGAATACCCGGCCCTTGTCCTCCTCGGGCAGGAAGTCCCCCTCCAGATGCGTCCACAACCAGACACTGGTGTAGGCGATGCCC
>CAYXDZ010000473.1:0-3167 GCA_964463815.1 uncultured Verrucomicrobiota bacterium
AGCAGGGCGCGGCACAACTCGGTCAGGCCGCGCTCCTTCACGAGCCGTTCGCAAGCCGCTTGCTCGGTCGCGCTGGGCGCGCGTTGAAACGCGAGTTCAAAGGCGCGTTGCACCGCCGTCTGAGTCTCGCCGTCCACTTCGGCCTCCAACCGCGCCGCGAAGCTTTCGGCGGCATGGATCGCCAGTGAACTGTTCAACAGCGTGAAAGCCTGGGGCGCAACGATGGATTCCTGCCGGCGCGCACAGGAGGTTTCGTTCGACGGCAGGTCAAACGCCTCCATGAACGGCAGCCGCACGGTGCGTTTCTGGATGAGATAAACGCTGCGCGCGTCCTGCTCCGCCGCGGGCGATGGATACCAGCCCTTGGTCTTCTCCGCGTTGTCGTCGAGGAACGCCGGGTTGGCCTGCAACACCTCGGCCGGCAGCTCGGGCCAGACCGGCCCGCCACCTGATCTGCCGTTTAACCGGCCCGAAACGAAGAGGATTGCATCCCGCAGTTGCTCGGCGGTGTGCCGCCGCAAATTCTGCCGCCAGTAAAGGGTGTTGTCGGGATCGACAGTGGTGGGGGAAAGGGAGTGGTGGAGTGGTGGAGTGATGGGGTTGGATTGCTCCGCCTTGGTTCCCTCACTCCCCTGCTCCATCGCGCCACTGCTCCGCTGCCGGTACGTCGCGCTGGTCACAATCAAGCGGTGCAGCTTCTTCACCGACCAGCCTTGAGCCATGAACTCCGATGCCAGCCAGTCGAGCAATTCGGGATGCGTCGGGCGGTCGCCCGCGAGGCCGAAGTCGTTCGGCGTGTTCACAAGGCCGCGCCCGAAGTGGCCCAGCCAGACGCGGTTCACCAGCACGCGCGCGGTCAACGGATTCTCCGGCGAAACGATCCAGTTGGCCAGCGTGAGCCGGCGGCCGGTGGTGGCGGGATTCACGGGCTTGGCGATGACCGCCGGGTTCGGATCCAGGGCCGAAAGAAATCCGGGCACCACCGTCTCGCGTGGATCCTTGTGGTTGCCCTGATACAGCACGCGCGTGTCGGGGATGTTGTTCGTCTGGTCGGTGGCCAGCAGCCCGAGCAAGAAGGAGAGCCGGCGGCCGTTCAATTCCTTGATCGCCTCGTCGAGTTCCTGGCGTCGCGCCAGCTCGGTTTCGGTCGCCGCTTTTTTCACGTCGTCATCCGAGGGCTTGATCTTCGTCTGAATCTTTTCGATCTGCGCCCTCTGTTCGGGCGTGCGCTGATCTTCCGGGAGTTCGAGCAAGGCCAGTTCCCCGGCGGGCAGTTCCTTGCGCCGCTCGGCACGAATCCGGTTCTTCACGCCATCAAGCAACTCCTTGTGTTCGGACTCCAGCGGCTTGAGCTGCTCCGCGAGCGCCTCATTGTGCGCCTTGATCCGCTCTTGTTCCGGCGCGAGGTCGAGCGGCAGATCGTCGGCGTATTTCACCGGTTCAAAGAAGGCGCGCATCCGGAAATAGTCCGCGTGGGAGAGCGGGTCGAATTTGTGGTCGTGGCAGCGGTTGCAGGAAAGCGTCAGTCCGAGAAACGCGCTGCCGGTCGTTTCGGTAAGGTCGGCCAGCACCTCGGCACGGGCGCGGTCCTGCTCGTTGAACAGGCTGGCGGAATTGTCCTGCGGTCCGACACGAAGATAGCCGGTGGCGATGAGCTGGTCGCGCTCGCGTTCGTTCGTCGGTGGGCCGGCCAGCAATTCGTCACCGGCGAGTTGTTCGCGGATGAACTGGTCGAACGGTTTGTCCGCGTTGAAAGAGCGGATCACGTAATCGCGGAACCGCCAGGCCTCCTTGCGATATTCGTCCCAGTCGAAACCGTTGCTGTCGCTGTAGCGGATCACGTCCAGCCATTGCCGCGCCCAATGCTCGCCGTAACGTGGCGAAGCGAGCAGGCGGTCCACCAGGCGTTCGTAGGCGTCGGCGGAATCATCCGCCAGAAACGCGGCCAGTTCCTCCGGCGCGGGCGGCAGTCCGGTGAGATTAAAATACAGGCGACGCGCCAGCGTGCGGCGGTCGGCTTCGGGAGATGGTCGAAGATCATGCACGGCCAGCTTCGCGCGGATGAAGGCGTCAATGGGATTCGTGATGCGTGATCCGCGATCCGCGTCGGGTGACACCGGAACCTCGGGTCGCACGACCGGCTTTAGGGACCACAGATCCAGCCGTTTCCCGCCGAAAATCTGCACGATGGGATTTCGTGGATCGGCCCACGCATCCCCGATGCGCTCGCCCGGCTCCGAAGCCCGGACGCCCAGGCACAGGGCGACGAGGATCAGGCTGAGCAACCGGGTGGTCATGGCGGAAGTTAAGCGGAGATCACGCCCGTCGGCAATTGGTTTGACGGTGCGGCCACAACCGCAAATTGACCGGTGATTCGCCAGCCGGTAGCGTCCGCTCCGCGGCCATCGCCTGCCCCGCCCGCTTGATGAACGACGCATTTGAAACTATGAAGCCGCTCCTCGGCGGCAGTGAACCGCCGCACCTGGGCCCGCAACGCCGCCCGGAAGCGCTCGCCCTGGCCGAGGCCAGCCGGCAGATCGACGACCGGCTCGCCCAGACCCGGCTCAACGGTCAACGCGCGGCGCTCATCCGCTCACTGGTCCTGCTCTGGCACGATCACCTGGATGCCTCGCACACCCTCAGTCAGGCGATTCACTCGGCGGACGGGAGTTTCCTGCACGGGATCATGCACCGGCGCGAACCAGACTTTGGCAATGCCGCCTACTGGTTCCGCAAGGTTGGCGAACACCCCATTTATCCCCGGCTCGCCCGGGAGATCGCCGCGCTGGAAACGAAATCGGAATTCAAGTCCTCGCTGATCCGTGATGACCGCTGGAATCCCCTGGCGCTGATCGACGCCTGCGAAGCCGTGGAGGTCGGCGCGGGTGAGGAAGCGGACGCGGCCTTCCTGCGCACCGTGCAAGCCACCGAGTTCCGGCTGTTGCTCCAACACTTCAGTGGAGATCAACTCACTTGAACCTGCTTGAACCCATGATGCGTCCGCCGGCCGCCGGCGGACTTTTCAAGCGATGAGTGAATTTCAAACGGTCCTGGCCGCCGTGCTGCCGGTGTTCACCATCGCCGGCCTGGGCTTTCTGATCCGCCGGCTCAACTGGCTGACGGCTGAGGCCGACGCCAGCCTGCTGCGCGTCCTGATCAATCTGCTG